>JAAYFG010000021.1 GCA_012728335.1 Tissierellia bacterium
ATAACGCATAGATGTTATTTGTAACCTCAGTAGTTCCATGCCATTTAATTCCTGGTCTAGTTTGATTAACATGACCTACTTCATGCCCTATAACCCACATTCGTCTTCTAAAGCCATCTTCTGAGCAAAATACCTCTTTAAATAAAGTATTCTTATATACCGTTCTATAATCCGTAGCGTAGGCCGCTGGTACAAAATAATCAATACGCATAAACTGTCTATTCTTAAATAGCTTGTTATGATGATATAGACCCATAAATTCATGTTGTTGCTTAACTAAATTATCAATATAGGTTGTCATTTGAACAATGTTAGTATTATAATCTTTATAATCTGCCACACTCCAAACAACGTGTGAATGCAAGCCTAATACATCAATTTCATTAGATACTGCATTATCTCTAATTGATTGCCAATCCGAATTATTGTTTTTTCTAATATCAAAATATCCATTCACTAATCCTGTAGAAACATGAATCTTTATAGACTCTAATTCAATTTTTTTAATCTCTTCGCTCTTAGTTGGGTTTAATGAGTAGTCGTCATCAACATGATATAAGATATATACTAATCCTTTTTTACTTGGCTTAAGTATGTTTAAACCTTGGCTTAGAGGATATGTAATTCCTCCATTTGCACTTTCGCTATAATCTACAATATTCAAACTTACCTTACGCCCTTTCAATTCATCTACAAATACTATTAAACTCTCATCTAGATTATTATAATAAATTCCCGTTGGGTTATCTTGTAAACTATATTTACCAGTTTTCAATTTGGAAGCATGAATTGTAGGATGTTGATATGGTCGGTACAACTGAACTCGGTATTCTTCATCATACTCTCCTTGAAATAGCTTCGTTGCTAAATTTTTATAAAATGGAATTGATATTTTATCGATATCATTAATCGTAATTCCTGGCTTTAATTCAGAACAAGTAAGATCTTTAAAGATTGATTTATAATCGAACGAGTTTTCTGATTCAGAATAAAACTCTATCTCACCTATAGAGACTCTCTTATTGTATCCAGAGAATACTTTAATAAGAATTTCTTTAGGAGCAACAATAGGCGTATCAAAGAAAGCAGTGCTTGGATTGTTCAACTCCTCTTTAAAATCGAATGCACCTGCTTTAACATACTCTTCACTTGAGGATGTATTATACCACACTTCAAAGACTCCAAACTGTCCCCATCTAGTTCCATTATCGCTTCTAGGATAATAAATTAAATGATTTATAGACTCTGTAGTGTTAAGAACAAACTTTATATCATATGGAAAAGCAGCTTCCCCAGACTTTGCATTAAAATAAGTTGCCGGATCTCCATCAAATGCTTTTTCTATTTTTGTCTTTTCATCCAAGTAATTTGGAGACCAGCCTGATAAGATATTTATTTTTTTATACTCTGGCTCTATTTCAGTGGAAACATATCCTTCTTGCTTTAAAACAATTGATAATACAACATCGTCACTGCTTAACTTGATCGTTGCCTCACGTGAGCTTACATCAGTATTATTATCTACACTGATATCTAGTTTGCTTTGAGCCCTATCCATTGACACTCTGCACCATGAGGAGTTACTTCCATCAACAGTAGCATTAATTTTTCTGTAAAGCGTTTCTTCTATATTAGTTTCATAATAAATAGAAAACTTTCCTCCATAGTAGGTGGACTTTATAATTGATTGATTATTATCTTTAAGTTTTATATAGTAGTTATCTTCTACTACTTGATCTACTTTTGGATCAGAACAATTTAAACATATAAGCAAAACACTTAAAAAATATAACATTTTCTTCACAATTAGAATAAATAATAATAGCAATCTCTATTATTCAAAGCATACTATATATTTATATTCAATACACGATAGTCTGAAATAATTGAGATTGCTAAAAGTTTTGATTTGAAAACACTATTCGACTAATAACTGATCGAATAGTGTTCAATTAAAATTACCAAAGAGGATTTTGTACAAGTAAATTACTCTTTTGAATTTCATTATATGGAATTGGATAAAATAGCATCGCTCTTCTCCAAGCTCTATTCTCAATTACAATTCTCTCATAGAAGCTTCCAACACCATCGTCATCTAAGTAGGACTCAAATTTTCCAGATGCATCCCATTTGGCTGCTGGTACATTCATGTTTAGTCCTGTAAATTTAAGTTGCTGATCTGGTCCATTTTCATCATCCGCAGTCATCCATCTACGAATATCAAAGTATCTATTGCCTTCTGCAAATAATTCTACTCGTCGCTCTTTGCGAATTGCATCACGTTGAAGCTCTTGATTACCAATAATGTTCTTTGTTCCATTTGCTGCAAGATCTCTGTAAGTAGGTATTCCTGCACGCTCCCTTACAATATCTAGATAAGTTATAATATTAGGGTCTGAAGGATTAATTTCATTCAGTACTTCTGCATAGTAGAGATAAAAGTCTGCTAAGCGGAAAATTATCCATGGCCGTCCCCATTGCTTCACATTTGTACCTTGGTTCAGTAAGTTTCTATTTTTAAACTTATTAAGCATATAACCTGTTCTTGGGTTTTCGCTTGATGAATTATCAGCACCACCACCACGGCTAAAAAATACTCTATAGTTATTACCAAGCTTATTAGTAGTGATATCTTGATACCAGCTTCTACCTTCATATGTGATTGCTTGATAAAAACGTGGTTCTCTATTTGCATACATATTGCTGATATGCTCATCATATTTCTCTTGAGAACTCAATCTGGTGTAGTTACGCACTTTTGTAAACCCTTTAGTAGAGTACCCCGACCCCGGATCAGTAATTTCTAAACCATTATCCATAAAGAAAGCATCAATAGCCTCTTGAAAAACTCCTACATTACCGAAATTGCTA
>JAAYFG010000022.1 GCA_012728335.1 Tissierellia bacterium
TGTATATACAGAGACGTGGTCCGGAAACGAAAGAGTTATTGGTTTAATAGAAAAAATAGGTTTTAAAGAGATACAAAGAGAAGTAGGCTTTAGAATAGTTGACGGAATTAGCTATGATGGACTACTTTTTAAACTTAATATAGAAAAATTCAAAGCACTATAGGAGATATTTATGAAAATTATTACAAATTATTGGAATCAGGTAAAAGTGTTATTCAGTACTAGACCGATTTTTATGATAGGTTGTGTACTTCTTGGATTTGGACTTCTAAATCTAGCTATTTCTGACTGGTCATACGGTTGGAGGGCTTTTACTAATAAAAAGGCTTGGGGTGGAAAAACTGTTCCCACTTTAATCATAGGTCTTATTTTACTGATTATAGGTGGACTAATGGTATTTGTAGATTTATATTTTTCCAATCAATTAAGCTAGGATTATAAATAATCCTAGCTTTTAATTTTCACTTATTATTCTTATTTCCACTCTGCTTCATCAATAGCAAATTTATCAATTCTTCTAAGTAGTAAAGTATGAGGTACTCCTAATTTCTCAGCTGTCTTTCTTATACTAGGATTTTTCTTGAGCTCTTCTACAATTATCTTCCTCTCGAATTCGTCTACCTCTTCTTTTAGGGTTCTTCTGCCTGCATTAGCTATATCTTCTTCTCCAAAAATACTAGACAGTATATTTTTCTTGTCAATTATTCTATCTGCTGAGCTTACTACAGCTCTATCTACTACATTTAAAAGCTCTCTTACATTTCCTGGCCAATTATAGTTTTTCAATGTATCCATAGCTTCTTTGGTGATATTATATCCTTCTGTGTCATATCCCTTTTTATAGTCTCTTAAATAATTATTACATAAAAGTGGAATATCCTCTTTCCTGTCTTTAAGAGGTGGAATATTTAACAGTAAATTACTAATCTTAAAGTATAGGTCTATTCTAAACTTTTTCTTGGTAATAAGTGATTCTATATCTCTATTACTTGAAAAGATGAATCGTACGTCTATATTTATTGGTTTATCGCTACCTATTCTCTTAATTTGTCCTGTATTCAACACTTCTAATAGTCTAATTTGAGATAAAATGCTTAACTCTCCAATTTTATTTATGAATACAGTACCACCATTTGCAAGCTCAAGAATACCCTTTTGCCCATTTTTGTTTCCTCTTTCAATGGCATTTGGCTCGTATCCAAACAATTCACTTTCAAAATATTGTGTCGGTGTATCAGAACAATTTATCGACATGAAAGGCATATTTTTTCTATCACTTTCACTATGGATTGACCTAGCAAACAATTCTTTACCTGTACCCTCTTCCCCTCTAAGCAGAACTGGTAAATCAGTTTTTGAGTACAATTTTGCTTGTTCAATAACTGTCTTCATGACATCATTTTGAGTCTGTATGTCTTTAAAGGTTATTGGATTTTGTGCTTCAATACATGTGTTATTGATGATAATTGATACTAAATAACCTGCAAATAACTCTTTTTCAGAGAAAATTGCCTGAATGTTTATCATCATTTCATTTAGTTTATTCATAAAACTAATTGACTCTTTAGATTCTTTTATTTTTTCAATTAGGTCTTCATCTATCTCTTCTATATGTTCGCCAATGAATGTAGACTCCATATTCTTCTTATTAAATCTATTTTTAGCATATCCATTGGAATACAGAATCAATCCTTCTTCATCAATTATCATAATAGGTTGAGGAATTATATCCAAGGATTGATGTACGATTATATCTTTTTGTTCTGATGCAACCATAGGCACTATTTCTACAGAATCACATTCTTCTATTGACTCAAAGTCCTCAAACAACTTAGTAATCGCTTTTTTGCTACCATATGGTATTTTAAAGTAAATTAACGCACTATACACTTCCATTTTGATTACTTCGATATTGTTTTTATACAATATTTCCATAAATTGGTACGCTAAGTGCGGTCTATCAATACTAGTTTTTATCCTTATATTTATATCCATTTCTCTATACTCTCCATTCTTTTAGAGTTCTTGCTTAAATTATAACACTTCATCCTTGGTATGTAAATATACCAACTGTAAAATTTTAGTAAAAAAAATCAGACCTCTCGATCTGATTAGAAAAACCTTCCTATAATCCAAATTATAATTGCTACAAATAAAAATACTACTGATAGCTGTTCAAATAACTCCACAGGACTCTTCCCTTCTTTTGAAGAATATGGCTTTACCCTCCAAAGAACTAAGTATGCTATGGCAACTATCATACTATAGATTGATACTATTTTAAAGTCTTTATCGAAATTCATCATTAAGAGCCAAAGCCCTATACCGACATAGAGTAAACCATTTACTACATTTTTCAGCTTCGCTTTATCCATTATCATTACCTACACTTTTCTTAGTTTAGTTCTATTCTTTCGTAAATACAATTTCCATCTTCATTTATTTCCAGAAGTCCTATCGTTGCTAATCCATTATTAGGATATGTTGGACTACCAGGATTTAACATTCTGACACCTTTGTAATTAAAATCATCAAAAATATGAGTATGACCATACAGCACTATGTCGATGTCATTTGAAATTGCTGTTTCATAAAGCCTTTTATACTTGCTTCTCTTAACACTTTCTAAGTGTCCGTGGGTTAGTAAGACTCTAATTCCTGAAACTTCAACAATCCTATGAAGTGGTGCCATTGAATTATAATCATTGTTCCCAGCAATATAGATAAGCTCTTTCTCTATTATATAAGATATATCTTCTGCATCTTCTACACAATCTCCTAAGTGGACTACTTTATCATAGTCTACAGTTTCTAAAAATTCCAGACAATTATTAAAATAGCCATGTGTATCGCTAATTACTACTATCTTCATAAAATTCCTTTTAAAATTTCATATAATGATATTGAAGCATTATATCTATGACTTATCTTATTTTTAATTTCATCACTTAGTTCTGCAAATGATTCTTCATAGTTCTCTGGTACAAATAGAGGATCGTATCCAAATCCATTCGCACCTCTTGGAGATTCTAATATCTTTCCTTTGCAATCACCCGTAGCCAAATACTCTCTTCCATTTGAATCTATTAAGGCCATTATCGTTCTGAATTCTGCCCTTCTTTCTTCACCTGAAAAGTCTTTCATGTTTTTTAGAAGTAGCTTATTGTTAGCTTCATCATCATGTTCTGCTCCAGCATATCTTGCTGAATATACACCTGGTTCTCCATTTAGTTTCTCTACAAAAAGACCAGTATCGTCAGCCAATACAAAAGCATCTATCTCACCGAGACTTTCTTTGAAGGATCTAGCTTTAATCAGTGCATTTTCTTCAAGGGTATCGCCTGTTTCTTCAACATCCCAGTCTTTTAAACCCACCTCTGACTTCAAGACTATTTCAACATTTAGGTCTCTCAAAATATTTTCTATCTCTTTTGCCTTATGCGCATTATTCGTTGCTAATACAATTTTCTTCATCTAGTTCTAGCTCCATTCTTATATCGATTAATGCATCTTTTTGTTTCTCTATTAAAGTCTTAATCCCTTTTTCAGCTAAATCCACCATTTCAAAAAGTTCAGTTTTAGAAAATAAAGCTTCTTCTCCAGTTCCTTGAACTTCGATAAATTGTCCTCTTTCATTCATTACAACATTCATATCCACTTCTGCAGAAGAGTCTTCTTCATAGTTTAAGTCAAGAATTAACTCTTCTCCAATTTTCCCTATGCTAGTTGCTGCAACAAAATCTTTTACTGGAAATTCAGTAATCAAACCATCTTTAAACAGTTTGTAAACTGCTTCATACATTGCAACAAAAGCTCCTGTTATTGATGCTGTTCTAGTTCCACCATCTGCTTGTAATACATCACAGTCTATCCATATGGTTCGTTCGCCAATTTTAGAAAGATCTATGGAAGTCCTAAGTGATCTTCCTATAAGCCTTTGTATTTCTTGGCTTCTACCATCAATTTTTCCTCTAGTGGAATCTCTCATCTTCCTTGAATGTGTTGAGCCTGGAAGCATAGAATACTCACAGGTCAACCATCCTTTTTCAGTTCCTTTTAAAAAGTGTGGAACTTTATCTTCAATACTCACTGTACATAATACGGCAGTATTTCCTACTTTTATTAATACTGATCCATTTGGATACAGTAAGTAGTTTCTTTGAATTGTCACTTTTCTCAATTCATCATTTTGTCTATTATCTATTCTCATTTATACCTCACATTTACTTTTTAAGAGAGAAGTAACCTCCATAGATTGGCGTGATACTATTAACAGTGACAAAAGCATTAGGATCTACTTCATGTACTATGTCTTGAAGCTTCTTAATTGCTTTTCTTTCAAGTACAACTAATAATACTTGTCTGTTTGAATCCTTACCTTTACCTTCGATTATGGTAACTCCAAATCCTTTGTCTCTAAGTGCAGTAGCCAATTCTTCTTGAGCGTCTTCTTTAATAATAATTTGTGCAGTAGAATTACCTAGTGCAACTTTTTCTTCTATGGTTATACCTACAAAGTTACCTGCTGCATATCCAAAAGCATAAGCTAATAAGTTAAATATATTATCTAAATTGGACATTACCGTTCCTAATACGGATACATATATAATTATTTCTACAAAGCCTATAATCGCTGCATTTTTTCTTCTACCTTGTACTACCATAAGTGTCTTCATAGTAGAAAGACTCACGTCTATTACTCTTGAAATGAAGATAAACAAATAACCAAATATCGCTGGCATAAACTCACTCCATTCTATATTCCGTAATTGCTCTTAGTATAGTTTCTAATTCCATTAGCTATACCTTCTGCAATTAAATCTTGATAAGCGTCAGATTTCAACTTATCTAATTCTGCTTCATTGGAAATAAATCCACACTCTACCAGTGCTGCACTCATTTGAGTATTTTTTAGAACTATTAAATCTGGTCTCTTTATGATTCCTCTATTTTTAGCTCCGGTCGATCTTACTACTCCATCTAATATGCTCTTGGCAAATGGAGATTGATCTTCATATTTGATTGCCCCAGTATCATTTGGATAGTAAAGTACTTCTATTCCTGATGCATCAGGGTTTAAAGCCGAATTGGCATGGATGCTCACATACATGTCTGCCATACTTTCATTGGCTATATTAGCTCTTTCAAAATTATCAACTGAATTATCTCCAGTTCTAATCATCTTAACTGTAAAGCCTAGATTTTTTAACTTTCTTTCAAGTTTCAGTGCCACATCTAGATTGAATTCTTTCTCTAGATAATCGCCCTTGCTAGTTCCCGGTTGTTTCCCACCATGACCAGCATCTACAACTACTACTAATTCAGAAATATTGCTTACTTTCTTCTTTTCTCTTTCTATGATATTCGGCTTAGAGAAATCTGGTATAAGGATTGACTCTCCAAGAGACTCAATATCACCTGGATCTAAAATAGTAGATGAAATTATCTCTTCATAGCTGCTAAGTACTAAAATTAAATCGTCTCCAGACTTTACAATTTTCACTTCTGCATCGTCCACTCCCACTTTAGGGTCTAATACGATTCTTACAATATTGTCATCTTCATGATAATTTTTATCTGGAACAAATTGTGATGCTCTTATATTTTTTACAAATCCAGTGTTTACGTCATTTTTATTAACACTTCCACCGTTATACAGTGTAGCATCTTTTATATCTATTACATATCTAAATGGATTATCTAGTTTCATAATATTGTATTCTGAAGTCTTTACTCCTGAAACTATTATGGATTCTTTTCCATCGTACTTAGTAGGAGTAATATTAGTAATCAAATTTGTAAAAGAGATATTAAGCTCTTTTCTATCTGCAGAAAGTTTCTCTCTAACTGATACATTTTTCTTAAGATGAATTACTATAGTTCCATTCCCATTGGCATCGGCTCTATTGTATTCAACTATATCTATAATTTCAGAATTGAACTGTATAGTGCCAAATTGTTGATTGCCAATATTGATTTGACTTCCTTTAGTCACTATAGTAACAGTGTTATGGTCTTGATTGTGATTAATAGTATAGTCTATAGGTCCAGTCGACTTTATCTTAACTTGTTTTGCTTTTGAGCTACCATTAGTTTCTTCAATTGAAACAATTCCATTAGTACTCACAGGAGCAGTACTTCCATTTATTGAAGCCACTCTTGTTTGACTGTTCCAACCAACTTCATATCCAAGTAATTCTGAAAGCAGTCTTAGTGGTACTACTGTTTTTCCTTCAGAATTATAAACTGCCATCTTGGCAATACTATCTGAGCTAATTGTAGTCTCAACGCCATTTACATATGCTTTAGTGCTGTTGAGAGTCAATTTAATCTCTTTACCATCTTTAAGTATTGTTGCAGTGTTAGTTGCTCCATCCCATTTCACT
This sequence comes from Tissierellia bacterium, assembly GCA_012728335.1. Classification (GTDB taxonomy): domain Bacteria; phylum Bacillota; class Clostridia; order Tissierellales; family Peptoniphilaceae; genus JAAYFG01. The sequence continues at coordinate 6,387 of JAAYFG010000022.1, forward strand.
TCTGCTTTGAAATATTCCGTAACCTCTCTTATTGGAATAAAAGTTCTATCGTTTAATAGGAAAGCAGGAAATTCTGACTGCATTCTTGCCCCATTTAATTCAACATTTACAGTTGATGTCTTAATTATCTGATTATCTATTTTTATACTCATACTGTCAGCAGAAACACTTTTTGTATTCCACATCAGTAAAACACATATGAGTAAAAAGTACTTCATATATCTCTTCATCTTGATTTCTCCTCCAAGTTTTTCACGTGCTTAATTATTTATATCACATAAAATATAGTAGATTCAATCAGTTCACATAAATGTAACTTACATTTAATAATGAACTTTATAAATTTCATCTGCGCCTGGAGGTGAGATTAATTTCAAATTATTATCCTCACTAATATACGCACCATCAAATTCCGTCACTCTACCTATAACTGTCGATTTTATTCCTTCACTCTCCAATTTCGCTTGAAGTTTTACATAATCTAATTGATTTATCACTATTAACATAGAACCACTTGATACTAATTTCAAAGGATCAATGTCCAAAACGGAACAGATTCGCTTAGTAATTTCTCTAACTGGTATTCTGTCCTTAAATACTATTAAACCTTGACCCAATGCTTCAGCAGTTTCCCAAGCAGCACCTAAAAGACCGCCCTCAGTAATATCATGCATATACTTAGCATTATATCTCTTTCCTAAAAGGCCTTCTTTTAATACAGACAGATCATCCGACAATTCTCTTGCACTAATAAGTTCACCATAGCCTAATTTGTGACCTATAAGTTCTTCTTTTTCATGAGCAATTATTGATGTTCCTTCTATACCAACATCTTTTGTGACTACTACTAAGTCTCCGATTTCCACATCTGGCATAGTCTCGTCTTTTGCCAATTTTCCTATTACTGTAGTAGTTACGACTATTCTATTTACAGCATCTGTTATTTCCGTATGTCCACCTACAATATTTATATTTAATGCTTCAGCTTCATTGTTTAAGTCCACTATAAGCTTTTCTAACTCTTCATATTGAGTAGATGGAGGCAGTAGTATTGAAGTCAACGCACATACCGGTTCTGAGCCCTTAGTTGCTATATCGTTAACTGCAACATTTATTGCAAGTTTCCCCAAGTTTTCAGTTGCACCAGTAATTGGGTCACAACTCATTACTGCAAAATTATCTCCAAAATCTATTGTTGCAGTATCAATTCCTATTCCACCGCTCTCTTTAACTTCTGGTCTTGACGTTGTTAATTTATCTAAAACTATTTTTTGTAGTATATCATTAGGTACTTTTCCTATTTCCATTGCAATTCCTCCCTAGGATATATATTACCATAATAAGCCATATTTATCACCGAAAATCATTATAAACTCTAATGTTTTAAAGTATTTCAACAATAATACAAAAATAGAGAGGATATCCTCTCTATCTGTTTAATACATATATATTGTACTTGTGAATCAATTTATTTCCATAGACGCTTAAGTGCAATCCATCAAAAAAACTGTCTTCATAGTTTTCAGTTTCTTTATTGATTGCATTTCTATAGTCAACATATTCCAATTCCATTTCGTTTATTAAATGCATTGTCTCCCTTTGCAATTCATAAAATTTCTGCTTAATTCCATGGCTTATAAAGACAGAATCCCCTATGAGTTCATCTAGATTAAAATCTGGATATACTCCAACTATTATATTAAATCCCAATTCCTTAATTTCTAATATCAACTTCTTAAGAGAATTAATGGTGCCTAAAACACTTACTCCATTTAAAATGTCATTAAAACCAAGCATAATAAACACATTTTCTAATTCTTCCAATCCTTTTAATGAGTGTATCTCATTTATCATATCTACTGTAGTTCCACCTGAGACACTTAAGTTTACTACATCTATACCCGTTTCTCTCAAAAGAAAAGGAAAGGAGTCTCTATCCGAAACTCCATATCCTGCACATATGCTATCTCCAAAGAAGATAACGCTATTAAATTCTCTTTTCATCAATTTCAACTTGTAAGTCCTTAATGATATCAGCTATTGCAAATGAACCTAAATCTTCACCGCCAAGTTTTCTTACGCTAACAACTTTATCATTTTCTTCTTTTTCGCCAACTACAAATACATAAGGGATTTTATTTAATTGTGCTTCTCTTATCTTATATCCAAGTTTTTCATTTCTCTTGTCCAAATGAGCTCTTAATCCAGCTTTTTCAAGTTGTTCTGAAACTTCATTGGCATAGCCTAAGAACTTTTCAGAAACTGGAACTACTTCAATTTGAACTGGAGCTAGCCAAAGTGGGAATTTACCAGCAAAATGCTCGATTAAAACTCCGATAAATCTTTCAAAGCTACCTAAAACAGTTCTATGAACCATTACTGGTCTCTCTTTTTTACCACTTGCATCTACATACTCTAATTCAAATCTTTCAGGCATTTGGAAATCAAGTTGAATAGTACCACATTGCCAAGTTCTTCCTATGGCATCTTCTATGTGGAAGTCTATCTTAGGTCCGTAGAATGCTCCGTCGCCTTCGTTTAGTTTATAGTCTAGTTTCTTTGCGTCCAATGCTTCAACAAGGCTGTTTGTTGCAACTTCCCATTGTTCATCACTACCCATTGCATTTTCTGGCTTAGTTGAAAGTTCAACTCTGTATTTGAAACCAAATACTCCATAGATGTAATCTATTAAATCTATGATATCTATTATTTCATCTTTAATATGCTCCGGTAACATGAATACATGAGCATCATCTTGAGTGAAAGTCCTCACTCTAAATAGTCCATGAAGAGCACCTGATAGTTCATGTCTATGAACTTGACCGAATTCAGAAAGTCTTAGTGGTAAATCTCTGTAGCTAAATAGTTTAGAATTATAAACTATTATAGACCCTGGACAGTTCATAGGTTTGATTGCATAATCTTCACCATCTATTTTAGTAAAGTACATATTGTCTTTGTAATGATCCCAGTGACCTGAACGATGCCAAATTTCTTCATTTAATATAAGTGGAGTCTTAATTTCTCCATAGTTTCTCTTTTCAAGTTCCGCTCTTAAGAAATACTCTATTTGATTTCTCAAAATCATTCCTTTTGGATGGAAGAATGGGAATCCTGGTCCTTCTTCATGGATACTAAATAAATCTAATTCCTTACCCAATTTTCTATGGTCTCTTTTTTGAGCTTCTTCAAGTCTTTCAAGATGTTCATCTAAGTCTTTTTTCTTCTCAAATGAAATACCATAAATTCTTTGTAACATCTTATTCTTTTCATCGCCTCTCCAGTATGCTCCTGCAATACTAAGAAGTTTGATAGCTTTTATTTTTTTGATGTCTTGAAGATGTGGTCCTCTACAAAGGTCTACAAAATCTCCAATTTTATAAAGAGAGATTTCTTCGTCTTCAGGAAGGTGTTCAATCAAATCTAATTTGTATATTTCATCTTTTTCTTCAAACATCTTTAATGCGTCTTCTTTACTAATTACGATTTTTTCAACGCTGTATCCTTCTTTTATTATCTTTTTCATCTCAGCTTCAATTTTTTCCAAATCTTCTGGAACAAATCTGTGCTCTAAGTCAATATCGTAGTAAAAACCACTATCTATAGCTGGTCCAATAGCAAATTTTGCATCTGGAAATAGATTTTGAATAGCATATGCCATTACGTGTGATGAAGTATGCCAGAAAATTTCTTTTCCCTCTTCATCTTCAAATTTCACTACTTTAAAATCTGCATCTTCGTTTACAGTGTCCATCATTCCCATAAGTTCACCATTTACTACTGCTCCAACTGATGCTCTCGCAAGTCCTTCAGAAATGTTTTTAGTAATATCTAAAACACTAACACCTACTTCGTGTTCATTAATACTTCCGTCCGGTAATTTTATTTTAATCATTATAAACCTCCTGTTTTTATATACAAAAAGGTGCTATCATCCTATGATAAGGACGATAGCACCGTGGTTCCACCTTAATTTATACTCTAAGAACTATATCGGGTTCAACCGTAATCTATTAGGATTATGCTCCAGGTTAGTTTTCGTTAAGCTATCATGAGGAAATCCCAGCCAGCATCCTCTCTCTTTGATGAATTACTTAATTACTCGACCTATCATTGCGAATTGTTTTTTATTATATACCTATCTTTTAAAATAGTCAACTATTTCTTCGGCAGAAAACTCATTTTGCTCTCCTGTTTCCATATTTCTTAAGGAATATCTGGCATTTGCAATTTCATTATCACCTATGACTATAGCATATTCAGCATTTATAGAATCTGCATATTTAAATTTCTTACCAAGTTTTGCATTTTCAGTATATACCAATGCATTGAAACCAGCATTTCTAATTTTAGCAACAAGTTCTATACTCGCTTCAATGTGAGCTTCATCCATCGGAATCACTATTGCTTTTGTGTAGTCTTTAGTATCAAAATTAATAAGATTAGCTTCTTTCAGTTGATAGAAAAGTCTGGTAAGTCCAATACTTATCCCAACTCCTGGAAGTTTTCTATTAATATAGAATTCAGCTAAATCGTCATATCTACCACCTGAACAAACGCTACCCATACTTTCGTAGCCTTCAATCATGGTCTCGTAAACAGTCCCTGTATAATAGTCTAGACCTCTTGCAATAGTTAAGTCAATTTGGAAATTAGCTTCATCTACTCCAAAATCTCTAATGTATTTAACTACTGTTTCTAGTTCGTCTCTACCTTCAATAAATACTGGATCTTTATAGTCTAATGTTTTTAGTTTAGCTAATATCTCATCATTTGTTCCAACTATTTCTAAGAACTTAAACAATTCAACAATAGATTCAGGACTGCATCCCAATTCAGTAAGTTCAGCTTCAACTGCATCTCTACCTATTTTTTCAATCTTATCTACAGTTCTTAAAACACCTACTGTATCTTCAATGTTCAAACTATTAAATAGACCATTAAGTATTTTTCTATTGTTTATTACAATCTTAAATGAATCAAAACCTAAGTCTTTAAAAGTTGAGTAAATAACAGAAGGTATTTCTGCATCGTTAATAAGACCGATTGATCCATCACCTATGATATCGATATCACATTGGTAGAATTCTCTGAATCTACCTCTTTGATTTCTCTCACCTCTATACACTTTTCCAATTTGATATCTTCTAAATGGAAAAGATAATTGAGAGTAATACTGCGCAACATATTTCGCAAGAGGAACCGTTAAGTCAAAACGCATTGACATGTCTGTATGACCCTTTACCACCTTGTATATCTGTTGCTCTGTTTCGCCTGCTCCTTTAGCTTTTAATACTTCGCTTTTTTCAATAATCGGAGTATCTAAAGGAAGAAATCCAAATCTTTCGTAATTCTTTCTGATAGTGTCCATCATCTTGTTGAATAGTATTTGATCTTGTGGCATTAATTCCATAAAACCTGGCAACGTAGATGGCGTTACTATATTAATCATACTTTCACCTCTCCTCTCTTTTTTTATTTTGATAATACTCTATCATTAAA
>JAAYFG010000023.1 GCA_012728335.1 Tissierellia bacterium
AAAACATTGACCCCTTTAAGGGGTAGCAGGTAGGAATTGCAAAAGGCAGACTAAAAAAGATGCCCTTTAGGCATAGCTAGTAAAATAGGTCCTTTGGACCGCATGAGTAAAACCCCCGGCTATGCCGGGGGATATTTATTAGAAACTAATCATATTAATATCGCCAGAACCTACATAATAAGGAACTTCATTAAATCCAGTACCGTTGAATTCATAAACTGTGAAATTCAAGTCAGCAGTAGATGTATAAAGAGTTGCAATATTCAGCATATTATCTTTCATAAACACTGAAAAATCTAGCTCTCCAAGTTGTATCGTGTTTTCAAATAAAATATAGTCTTGTGTTTCAGTTTCAGCTACAAGAAGATAATAGTTGCTATCATCCCATTGGAAGAAGCCGTCTTCGCCTTTAGCTGCATTGGTATAAAGAGACACTTTAGCTATTTCAGAATCGGTAAAAGGTGCCGTTTCTACAGAACGAATTAGATTCAATTCAGAAGTATCGACTTTATCAGAAGCATATATAACTACTCCTTCTCCCAGACTTACTTCTTCTTTCTCAACTGGTTCTTCCTTTACTTCTTCTTGAATATCTATTAAGTCGTTGTCTTGATTATATTTGAACTTATAGTTTTTACCTAATTCAAATAAATCAAAGTCATCAAATTCAGTAGCATCAAGTTTAACTGTTTCTGTTCCAACCTCGAACTCTAAGTATTTTACATTATTTTCAACGTATTTGTCTTTAAGCAATCCACTAGCATCAGTAGTAGACTCTTCGTAAAAATCATCATTGTTATCAGGTTCAATTTTTACACATGCTGTGAAAACAAGAGCCATAGTCAATACTAAAACTACCATAAAAAGTACTTTTTTATTCATTATGTTCACATCCTATCTAATATATAAGTTTACCATTATTATTGTACCCTAAATTTGTGATGAACTGGTTAAAATCTTGTTACAATTGTATTTACTAGAGAAGGGAACTAGTATAGTATTAATATAGACATAAAATCAGATAGGAGAATGTAAAAATGGATACTAATATTTTTAATGATATATCAAAGATAGCTGAAAAGGCATTGATATATGAAGTGATGGCAACTCCTAAACCAGGATTAGTGGATAGAAATAATTCAGGTGCACATAGTGATATGGATGTATACTCTTTCGTTAATAGTGCAATTGTACTTAGAGACTATTTTTATGAATTTACTAAATCAGGATACGATAATTGTAGTAGTGACTATAGAGATATTCTTGCATCAATTAGAGAAAAGGGAATAGAAGCAGAAAAACAGATGCTTATAGCAACAAGTGGAGTTAATACACATAAAGGAATCATCTTTTCAATAGGGATACTCTGTGCGGCAGTTGGATCTCTAATAAGTGAGAATAGAATCGTTGATATGGAATCGATTACTATGAGAGCTTCAGAAATTTCAGAGGGGGTATCTGGGGAATTAGATGCTGAAAAAGACTCTGAAGGATTAACTTATGGAGAAAAACTATATAATGAACATGGTATAAGAGGTATAAGAGGAGAGGTAGAATCTGGGTTTAGCTCAATAAAAAAGGGCGCATATTTAGTGTTTTCAGAGTCTATAGACTTAGATGAGTATTCCATTGATCAGATATTAGGACAATCACTATTATATTTAATGAAGACAGTAGGTGATTCCAATGTATATGGAAGACAAGGTCTTTCTGCATTGGAGTATGTGAAACGTTCAGCTGAAAAGGCTCTTGATTTAGGAGGATATTTTACAGAGAATGGACTAGAATTCATTGAGTGGTTAGACAGTGAGTTTATTGAGAGAAACATAAGTCCAGGTGGTTGCGCCGATTTATTGGCTGTGATTTACTTTATTCATTCCATTGAAAAGTGGTATGTTGAATATACAGAGAGACTGTGTATGGATATCCTTGATTCAAGAGAAGAAAGAGCGAAACTCCAAAGAGAATTAATAGGCGAGTACAATCAACCAGTTATTTCTTTTACTCTTAATATACCTGGAATTAGGAAAAACTCAAATAGGTATGCTAAAGTACACAGACTTGGTGTTCAGTTAATCTTAGATAGCATCAATGAAGAAGAAATATTATATAGTGACTATAAAGAGTTAGAAACAGGAAATGAATTCTATTTAGTAGCAGAAGTTGACCCAATAGAACTAAAAATAATGACTAGTGAAATTGAGAATATGCATATCTTAGGCAGAATTTTTGATATAGACGTTATAGATACGGATTATAAGAGCATATCTAGAACAGAAATAGGACTTGAAAAAAGAAAATGTATAGTCTGTGGCAATGAAGCATATGGATGTGTGAGAAGTAAAGCACACAGTTTAGAAGAAGTACTTGAAGTTATTGATGAAAAAATAGATAGTTATATAAAATGAAGCTAAGAAGCTAAAAACTAGATTATAGTTTTTAGCTTCTTAAATTTAATATGAATATAGTTTCTTGAGGGAAGACGAAGGGACCTACACCTCCTCAAATAGATAAACACATTATTTATAACTGATAGTTATTTTAATAAATATCAATACTTTACAATTAAATGAAGTAAAATCACTATTTAGATATTCTTAATAACTGTTTTAGTTGTATTAGTTAATTTAGTAATGAGTCGTTTTTTCATAGTATAAGTTTCTTGGGAGCGGGTTTATGGAGTTGCGATTCTCCCTTTACCCGCTCCCAAACCCTCACCCTTTACACCCTACAAACGCTTAAACCTAAACCTAAACCCAAAACCTTAAAACACAAAAAACTTTATATCCCAAAAGTGTTTTAGAATCCAAATGGTTTTAATGTTTTAATGGTTCGCGTCTGTGGGGTGAAAAGGAGGAGCTTGAGGAGGTAAAAGGGACCATACGCAAGGTCCCTAGACCTCCTCGAACATATGAAATTC
>JAAYFG010000024.1 GCA_012728335.1 Tissierellia bacterium
CATATTAACTATGCAAATACCAGAGTTTACTGTATATGCAAAAGTCAGAAACCTTTAAAAGTTTCTGACTCTATTGTTTATCTATTCCCTCAACATTCATATCATAAAATGTATATTCAAGCTTTCAAATTAGCCATTATTTTACCGTATGTTTATGCTCTATTCGTATTATTCACATACTTATTTTATCTGTTCTAGTTCCAGTTCCGGTTTAATTACCAGAGGGATGTTAGTAAAAATCTTATAATAAGTGATAACAGATTCTTTTAATAAGATTTCAATGGTATAGGATAACATCATCTCCAGCCTAAGTGTCTCTGATATTTATTTGTTATTGTAAAAAAATCCTTTGAATTTTTCGCCATTGAATTATCTATAATTCCAGTCTAACACTTACTTCTGCTCTCTCAATATCTTCTCTCTCTGGATCCCAGCTTTCACCAGTTTGTCCGTCCCATATTTCTCCTGTTTCTGCAAACCCAACTGATGCATATAGACTTCTAGCTGCTTCGTTAGTCTTCCAATAAGATATATAAATAGAGTCAGCTTTCCCTTGAGGAAATGAACGTAAAAATTCGATAACTCTTTGCATAGCCTGTTTTCCAAACCCTTTACCTTGATATTTATGATCTATCATAAAATGGTTTATTCCATAACTAGCTCTATCGCCAAAATCCTCAAATAAAAAGCTAGTTTCCGGTATCTCAAAAAGTCCAATATCCACTAATCCTACAACTTTATCATTGTTATATATGGAAAAGACAAGAGGAGGTTTCTCATTGTTGGTTACTTTAACATATGCCCAAGCTAGTCTATAAACATTAGAATCCACACACCCCTCTTGCCAATTTGCTACTTTAATATCCAATACTTCTCTTAAATTGTCCTTAGTAATCTTACGAAGTTCGATCATAATCCTTTCCTCTTCTCTTTATATTTCTACTGCATAACACGAGTATACCATGCATTTTCAGGATTATATATATTAACGAGTTAAAAAATTAAGAAATCTATGACGAACTGATATTCAGATGAATAAATAATGTCTATATAAAAAAACACCATAGATTCTTATTAAGATTTCTATGGTGTTTCTACTTGTAAGCCAGTCGCATTATTTATTAGGTTATTTCAACAAAAATTTACCCAATTTCGTTCCAATCATGTCTTCTAACCTCTACAAGCATTGGTTATACAGACTTTCATATTTATTTAATCTATTCCCACTCGATTGTTCCAGGTGGTTTGCTTGTTATATCATATGCTACTCTTACTACTTCGTCTACTTCACTCGTTATTCTCTCGGAGATTTTTTCAAGGACTTCAAATGGTATATGAACCCAATTGGCTACTACCGCATCTGTTGTATTTACTGCTCTTAGTATGATTGTATGGTTATATGATCTCTTGCCATTTTTTATTCCCACTGCTTTTATTCCTGGAAGCACTGCAAAGTATTGCCAAATATCGTTTTGCATTCCTGCTTTTTTGATTTCATCTCTAAAGATATAATCTGCATCTCTTAAAATATCAAGTTTTTCTTTAGTAAGTTCTCCAAGAACTCTTACTGCTAGTCCTGGTCCTGGGAATGGTTGTCTATCCACCATTTCACTTGGCATTCCAAGTTCTCTACCCACTGCTCTTACTTCGTCTTTATAAAGTGTTTTCAGCGGCTCAACTAGTTCAAAGTCTACATCTTCTGGTAGTCCACCTACATTGTGATGAGATTTTACTGCCACTTCACCATCTGCATTTATACTTTCAGCAATGTCTGGATATATTGTTCCCTGTACTAAAAATTCTGCATCTGTAAGCTTTCTCTTTTCCTCTTCGAAAACTCTTATGAACTCTTCTCCAATAATCTTACGTTTCTTTTCTGGATCATCTACACCTTTGACTTTATCCATAAATCTTGCTTCTGCATCTACTACTATAAGATTCATATGGTATTCCCCTTGGAAAAGTTTTACTACTTCTTCTCTTTCACCTTTTCTTAGAAATCCATGGTCTACGAAAATGCATGTAAGATTGTCTTTTATCGCTCTATGAACTAATACTGCACAAACAGAAGAGTCTACACCTCCTGAAAGTGCCAGTATTGCTTTTTTATCGCCAACTGTGGCTTTTATTTCCTCTATGCTATCATTTATAAATGTTGATACATTTTCCATTGATTACCCCCTACTTCTGTTTCTATAGTTAGGTGATTCTCTTGTAATAGTAATGTCATGTGGATGGTTTTCTATTAATGTCGCATTGGTAATCTTAATGAAAGTTGCTCTTTCATGTAGTGCTTCGATGTCTTTTGCTCCAATATATCCCATACCGGATTTTAATCCACCCATTAATTGATATATTACTTCTCCTACTTTTCCTTTATACTGAACCCTACCTTCTACTCCTTCAGGTACGAATTTCTTTGCATTATCTTGGAAATATCTGTCACTACTACCAGAGTCCATTGCCCCTAAAGAGCCCATTCCTCTATAAGTTTTAAATCTTCTACCTTCTACGAAAATTTCTTCTCCTGGGCTTTCTTCAGTTCCTGCAAGTAATGAACCTACCATTATCATATATGCTCCTGCACCTAATGCTTTTGTAATATCTCCAGAGTATTTAATACCACCGTCAGCTATTACTGGAACTCCATATTCTTTTGCAGCTTCTGCACAGTTGATTATTGCTGTAAGTTGAGGTGCTCCAACTCCTGTAACTACTCTTGTAGTACAGATAGATCCTGGTCCTATACCTACTTTTACTCCATCTGCTCCAGCTTTAATTAAATCTACTGTAGCTTCTGCAGTTGCAACATTCCCTGCAATAAGTTCAAGGTCTGGATAGTGTTCTTTTATCTTCTTAATAGTGTTTAGTACACCTAATGATTGTCCATGTGCAGTGTCTATTACTACTACGTCTACTCCTGCTTTTCTAAGTGCATCTATTCTTTCTAGTACGTCTGCTGTAACTCCTACTGCCGCTCCTACGATTAGTCTTCCTGATGCGTCTCTTGCAGAGTTTGGGTATTGTATAGCTTTTTCTATGTCTTTAATCGTTATTAAACCTGTAAGTTTGTAATCTTTATCTACTAATGGAAGTTTTTCTATCTTGTGATATTTCATCTTATCAAGAGCTTCATCCATAGTAATTCCCATTTCGCCAGTAACCAAGTTTTCTTTAGTCATTATATCATCTATTAGTTGATCTAAGTTCTCTTCAAATCTTAAATCTCTATTAGTGATAATTCCCTCTAATCTACCATCTACATCAATTATTGGTACTCCAGATATTCTGTAATGGCTCATGATTTTAAGAGCTTCACTTATCGGGTTTTCTTTTCTAAGATAGAATGGATCCGTAATAACGCCGTGTTCCGATCTCTTAACTCTATCCACTTCGCTAGCTTGTTCTTCAATAGACATATTCTTATGAATAATACCTATTCCGCCTTCTCTTGCCATTGCTATCGCCATTTCAGATTCTGTTACTGTGTCCATTCCTGCACTCATAACTGGAATATTCAATGTTATATTCTTAGTCAATTTTGTTTTTAAACTAGTTTCTCTTGGCAGTACTTCAGACTTACATGGTAGTAACAAAACGTCGTCAAAAGTTAAACCTTCACCTACAAATTTCAAAACAATACCCCCTTAAATTTTTATCCTATTAATCCCATAGTATACACTTAATTGTATAAAAATGTCAATAATTTATATAAAAACAGGTGCAAAATACACCTGTTTTTATTTCTCTTTAATACTAATATTAATATTGTTTGGTTCTATCTTCTTAACTTTGAAGTCAGCAACATTAGTTAGTTTAAGCCCAACTTCATAATCGCCTTCTCCCAATTCATCTACATCGATGTAAATACCTATAGATTCAATGTCTAAATCTTCTAATTTATCTTGATCGCCTGAAAGCTGTATTTCTATTATATCAAATTCTCTATTAATCTCATAATTAAAATGCTCATTTGAATTTCTAATCTCTAATTTAGACGCATCAATACTGAAAGTCTTAGAAATATTGTTAACTATATTATAGCTCAACACAAATTTCAAATCAGGATTAAACAGACTTACTCCTTCTGGTAAATCTAATCTAGTTTCGTAGTTTTCTGTTCCTATTAATCTTTCGTAATCAATCGGTCTCGTCTTTATCTTAGTGATTGATTCAATTAATTCTTCAGTTCCCTTTATAGTAACCATATTCGGTTCAATTGATTCATTCTCTATATTTTGATTTTCAAGTAATGAACCTGTAAATACCAACTCTATTGGAACAGTCTTCGTTTTCAATATAGCAATTTGCACATCTACAGTTGCAATACTCAATTCTAAATCACTTACTGGATTATTATCTTTGTCTAGTATTAATATTTCATTATTGCTTATTACTTCCGATTCTTTGATATTGTCTACATTTACTCTGATTACTGCTTTACTAGCGGCTTCGACTTTTGATCTTGGTCCAGTTATATTTACTGTTTTATTCATAAGTTCTGGAGCTCCTAAAACATAACCTTCTGGAATAGAATCTGTGGTTTCCACTTGCAATTCTAATGCCTTATCCACTACTTTTTCAATTACTACGTCCATGTATAGAGGCTCAACATTCATAATATCTACTAACCCAGCATTTTTAGTTAAACTCACATCTACTTTTACTCTAAATTTTCCCTCTGAATAACTACCTAAGTCCATTCTTGCTTTTATATTCTCTTCGTTTACTTGATTTACATCTTTGATACCGCCCCTCAAGTCAACATTGACTTTTGGTGATACAGGTTTAGTAATTACATAGTTTCCATTGTCATTTAATATGTCTAAGTTTTCCATTTCAACTGCCACATTTTTATGTTTTCTTTCGATTATCGGATTTTCATTATGAGTTACAAAACTCCACATAAATATAGCCATGATAAGGGAAATAATTTTAAGCTGTAAATTATTTTTTCTCTTGTCTGAATTTTTCATCCATCTTCCTCCATAGCATAACTATTGCGTCATCAGATTCTTCGGGAGTATATAGTTCCCAAAGGATTTTTTCAAGTGTTTCTATGTCTAAATGTCTAGAAATAGTTCCATATTCAGCAATGGATATAGTACCAGTTTCTTCCGATACTATTACCGTTAGACTATCTGACATTTCCGAAACCCCTAATGCCGCTCTATGTCTAGTTCCCAATTCTCTACTTACAGACATATTATCTGAAAGTGGTAAAAAACAAGCTGCTGCACGTATTTTATCGTCTCTAATAATAACCGCTCCGTCATGAAGTGGCGTATTAGGAATAAATATATTAATAAGTAAATCCGATGTTACTAGTCCATCTATTAAGGTACCTGATTCTATTATGTCATTAAGTCCTATCTGTCTTTCAATTACCATAATAGCACCTATCTTCTGTCTAGAAAGCGATGCGACTGCATTAGATATCTCTTTTACGAGATTTCCTAAACTTTCTCCTCTTGAATCTATAAGTGATTTATTTAATACTCGAATACGTCCCAATCTCTCTAAAGCCCTTCTAAGTTCGGGTTGGAACACCACTAATAGTGCAAAAGCACCGGCTGTCATGGCCTTATTCAGTATCCAGCTAAGAGTATATAACTCCAGCCATCCACTTACCAATGTAAGGATTAAAAATAATACTATACCTTTTATCAGCTGTTCAGCTCTAGTTTCTTTAATAAGTATAAATATCTTGTAGAAAATATAAGCTACAACGATAATATCTATAATATCTTGTATTCTTACATTGTTTATTAAGTTTCCTATGGACTCCATAAATGTATTTACAAGTGTCATATTACACCATCCAGTTCTATCTATAATCTAATACACCATTTATTTCATTTTGTCTATTTAGGGAATTTTCCAATTTAACTCTTAAATCTTCCCCAATGACAATATCATCAACTTCACTATTTAAAGTCTGCATTACAGGAAGTATTTCATACCTCCATTTTCCGTCATTGTATCTATTTACCCAAGTTGGAATCAATTGAACATCACTTAGACCAACTTCTCCTGATTCCGCATTTCTTTCTAATTTCAATTGAATCATCATACCATCTTCAGTATAAGGATTATTAGTATATTCAAATCTTTGATTAGAGATGAAATTACCCATAGAATACATAATCAGCTTTCTATCAGCACCTTCACCTATTACTTCCAATTTTTGTACTACATGTGGGTGCGACCCTAGTATATAGTCTACTCCCATTTCTATTGCTGCATTTGCAATCTCTTCTTGTTCCCAAGAGATATTGGTATTGTATTCATTCCCCCAATGAATTATAAGGACTATCTTATCTACGTTCTCTGAATTCAGATAATCAATATCTTCTTTAAACTTATCCAAACTGGTGATATTTATCAAGTGATCATCATCATTTATATGTCCATTTAGTCCATATGTATAACACATAAATCCAATTTTAATTGAATTCTCTTCTAGGATTCTAGTTCGATTCACACTTATATCACGATTTGAACCTATTTGAATCATACCATTATTCTCGATTGCATCAATAGTGCTTATTACTCCATCTTTTCCCCTATCAAAAGAATGATTATTCGCAGTTGATAATAAATCAAATCCATTAGCTGATAACGCAGATACTAATTCTGTTGGAGAATTGAAGTTTGGAAAACCTGATAATTCACTTTCAGGATGAATTACCGTTTCCAGATTTCCTATAGCTATATCCGCTGACTCTATAATAGGTTTTACATGCCTAAATACGCCATTAAAGTCGTATGTACGAGCTTCTTCATCATATGCTGACCTAACTTGTGGCATATGGCTCATAATGTCTCCACAAGCTAATATAGAAAGAGTGTTTTTTTCTTCAAGTAATTCTTCTTCTGAACTATCGCTTACTTCTTGTTCTAACTCTTCTCCACTTAAACCATAATCTCTAATCGCATTTTTGTATCCATATGTGTAAAAAATAGCACCTGATAAAACAGCTACTATTAACACCAAAATTACCGTCTTAAAGTACTTCTTGAACATATCCATATTTATACCTCTTTCGATTTCATATTATGGTATATAAATAGAATAAGACCTAAAGATAATACT
Source organism: Tissierellia bacterium (assembly GCA_012728335.1). Classification (GTDB taxonomy): domain Bacteria; phylum Bacillota; class Clostridia; order Tissierellales; family Peptoniphilaceae; genus JAAYFG01. The sequence goes on from JAAYFG010000024.1 coordinate 7,097, forward strand.
ATGTCTCCAGGACTAATTACTTTTGCTATAGGATACTTCATCGGAATAAAGTCACTTAATTGCCAAAATCTAGTCGATGAATCTATTAATTGGTGAGTAGGTATTAACCCCTCTTTTAAAAAGCTAATCATATCACTTTGTCCTACTCTTATAAGCGCAGATTCACTTATTGGCATTTTACCGCCATTAAACATCATTGGAAGCAAATTTAAAATATAACCACCTTGAATTATTTTCATATACTTCAATTTATCATTTGCTGTAAGAATTGCTATGACTATAATATAAAAAACTATATGTATATACATATAATTATCAAAAATCAAATTCGCTATGGAATTGTTGAAATTTACTGAATATAATCTTAAAATGATTTCAATAATAAAAGTTGCAATTAACGCCACTGGAAACCTCAATTCTATCCTGTTCAGATTGTTGATTTTTCCACCTCTTAAATATCCTAGTATCACTCCAAGTACAATTGCTTCTATAAACATTTTACACCTCAAAAACATTTTATCATAAAATGTAGCAATTACAATGGATGTATTCAAATCTTAATAAAAAACTGAGTATATAAAAATATACTCAGTTTAAATATTATTAATATTCAATAAATTTAGCTCTTAATGCGTTACATAGTGGACATTTTTCTTCTTCTGGATCAAATCCGATGTAACCACATACTGGACATAAGTAAATTCCAGCTACTTCTAAGTCTTTACCTGCATCTACAGCTGCTTTAGCTTCTGCAAATCTTTCAGCATGAACTTTTTCTGCTTCAATAGCATGTCTCATAGCTTGGATAGCTGTTTTTTCGCCTTGTAGTTCTGCTACTGCGATAAAAGCTGGATACATCTCGTTTACTTCATGTAATTCTCCATTGATTGCTCCTTGAAGATTTTCTGAAGTATTTCCAATTCCAAATCCGCCACCACTAGTTACTGCAAAATCACCTTTTTCGTCTTTTAATGCTTTGAAGTGTAAAGTTGCATGAACTTGCTCTGCATCAGAAGTTGCAATAAATAATCTCTTTACAGTTGGGAATCCTTCTTTTTCAGCTACGTCTCCCCAAATTCTATATCTCATATGCGCTTGGCTTTCTCCACCGTAAGCAGATCTTAAATTATCTTGTGTCATTGCGTGCATTATAAATCTCCTCCTAGTATTTTAATTTTTTCACTATTAAGATTATATCCTATTTAGATATATTATTCAATACATTTTCGCAATTGATAGACATTATCAAGTCAAGCATTCATATATGTTATAGAACATTTTATCACATGCTAAATTTAGTTTTTAGATTCTAATAATTCAATTTTTTTAGTTTGATCATAAGCTATAAGTGAATCTACCATTTCGTCTAAATCTCCATCAACAAAGTTATTTAGCTTGTAAATAGTTTTATTGATTCTGTGGTCCGTAACCCTACCTTGAGGGAAATTATAAGTTCTTATTCTCTCTGAACGGTCTCCAGAACCTACTTGTGATTTTCTTTCATCAGATAATTCCTTGTTTTGTTCTTCCATCTTAACTTCGTATAATTTTGATAACAATATTTTCATAGCTTTGTCTTTATTCTTCAGCTGACTTTTCTCATCTTGACAAGTTACCACTAAGCCTGTTGGTAAATGTGTTATACGAATCGCTGAGTCAGTTGTATTTACAGACTGACCACCATTTCCAGATGATCTATAAGTATCTACTCTTATATCTTGTTGATCCACATTTATCTCAACTTCGTCCACCTCTGGAAGTACTGCAACTGTAGACGCTGATGTATGGATTCTTCCCGATGATTCAGTTTCTGGAACTCTCTGAACTCTATGAACTCCTGATTCATATTTCAGTTTAGAATAAGCTCCTTTTCCTTTAATCATAAATACTACTTCTTTATAGCCACCAATTCCAATTTCGTTTGAGTCAAGTACTTCTGATTTCCAGCCTTGTCTCTCTGCAAATCTCATATACTGTCTCATTAAGGTACCAGCAAATAGAGCTGCCTCATCCCCACCAGTACCAGCTCTAATCTCTATAATTACGTTCTTGTCATCGTTTTTATCCTTAGGAACCAATAATATCTTAAGTTCATTTGCCAGTTCTTCTTCCTCTTCTTCTAGCATCTTAACTTCTTCTTTTACAAGTTCTCGCATATCATCATCTAATTTTTCATTGAACATCTCTTTGGAACTGTTTAGATTGTCTACAACGTCTTTGTATACTCTATATTTTTCCACAATGTCAGCTAAATCAGCATGTTCTATTGCAACCTTTTGATATTGTTCACTATCGTTTATGACATCTGGATCCATAAGCATTTTCTCTAGTTCCATATATCTATCTTCAAATACAGATAAATTTTCGTACATTTTAATTACTCCTTCTTCAACATATTAAGTTTATTATATATTACGTTGCCTAAGCCTGCAAATAAAATTAAATAGATAGGGCTAATATTTGTAAACATCAATAGAAAAAGTGCTATTAAAATTACTCCTATTCCAATTTTATTGAACTTTGTATTTTTGAACAACTGATAAGCTGCACCTAATATAAGTGTGACTACAGCAGGCTCTATACCTTTAAATACTTTATCTACTATCACATTATCTCTAAAACCATAAAAATACTTAACTATTAGCAGTATTACCATAAAAGAAGGCAGAGCATTAGCAAAACCAGAAACTATTGCACCTGGTAATCCAGCAATTTTATAGCCCAAAAATATTGCAGCATTTATGGCAATCGAACCTGGTGCTGACTGAGTTACTGCTATTAATTCAATAAACTCATCATGGTCAATCCATTTATGTTTGTCAACTATTTCCTGTTCTATTATGCCAAGCATGGCATATCCTCCACCAAATGTGAAGGCTCCGGGTTTAAAAAATGTAATAAACAATTTTAGTAACATATTCTACCTCTCAAAATAATATAACTCCCAACACTCCAGCTATTACTATGCTGAGTATCGAATCTACTTTCCTGATATACACCAGATAATATACTAATATACCTATCAGAATGGATTTAACGCTGGTTATAATAGGCATTGCAGTAGTTATACCTGCTGACGCTATCAAAGCAATTACAACGGGTTTTACGCCGTTTATTAAATCGTCAATCAGTCTAGAGTCTTTATATTTTGTTATTATATAATAAAGTATGCTCATTATTATGAAAGATGGCATAACTACACCAATAGTTGCTACTACACTCCCTATAACTCCTTGAGCTCTATATCCAACAAATGTCGCTGCATTTATTGCAATTGGCCCTGGAGTCATCTGAGAAATAGTAACTATGTCCATAAATTCAGTTCCACTTACCCAACCATTTTTCACTACTAATTCTGATTGTAATAGTGGAATCATAGCATATCCACCACCAAAACTAAAAGCGCCTGTTTTAAAAAATGACAAAAAAAGCTTTACTAACTCCATCATAACTCTCCTCGAACCACCCTATCGTTACCAGCAAAATCAATTATTATCTCCACTTCTCTAAAACCATTATCAATTAATAGTTTCTTTATATCTTCACCTTGATTATATCCTATTTCAAAGTATAATTTCCCTTTTTTCTTTAAATATGATGTGGAATTTACAATTATTTCTCTGTAGAAATCAAGGCCATCATTCCCACCGTCCAGTGCAATTCTAGGCTCATGTACTGCAACTTCAACTTGAAGCCCATCTATATCATCACTAGGAATATACGGAGGATTAGAAACTATAATGTCGTATTTATCAACTACATTCTCATATAAATTGCTCTTGATAAACCTTACATTATCTATCTTTAAATTTTCTTTGTTTTTATTTGCCAATTTCAGTGCATAATCGGAAATGTCTACTCCCGTCACTTTTGAATCCTTAAATTCATTTCCTAAAGTCAGGGAAATTATTCCACTTCCAACTCCTATTTCTAAAATATCAAAATCTATTTCAGATTTGTTTTCACTTATTATTCTCTCAACTAAAAATTCAGTATCAGTTCTGGGAATTAAAACATTCTCTGAAGTTTGATACTCCAATCCCATAAACTCTACACTTCCCAGTAAATACTGAAGCGGATAACCTTCTGAGCGCTTTTGTGCCATCTCAATAAATTCTTCAGCTATTTTTTCTGAAACCTCTTCATCTGAATATGCATACAGATATGAATTATCGACTTTTAACAAAAAAGAGAGTATTTGTCTACTCTCATTTAGTCCATTAGTATATTCTGTATCTTTAATTGTATCTCTACCAATTTTCAATAGCTCTTTTATTACCAACGGTCGCTCTCTCCTTCTTGCGGAAGTACACTTTTAAGTGCCAAAATTGCAGTTTCAATCTGTGCTCCATCAGGCTCCTTAACTGTAAAGTACTTTTGAATCATAAGTCCTGGCCAAGCCAGCACATCAGTAAATTTATTATCATATCTTCCCATAAATTTGTTGATTTCGTAAGAAATCCCTGCTATCACTGGGAAGGCTAATATTCTTGTAACTACTCTCATAAGCATATTTGGCCATCCGAAAAATGAAAGCACCAAAATACTTATTATCATAACCATAAATAGAAATGAAGTTCCACATCTCTTATGCATAAGTGGATATTTTTTAATATTCTCAACTGTCAGCTCCTCACCGTTTTCATAACAGTGAATTGATTTGTGCTCTGCCCCGTGATATTGGAACATTCTTTCAATTTCATCTAGTTTTGATACATAAAATAGATATATGAAAAATATTGTAAGTCTAACTACACCTTCAACTAAATTTAGTAATATCGTATTTTCAGTAAATCTTCTAGCAAAATTGGCAATAAAGTTTGGCAATATCATAAATACAACTATTGTTATTGCAAGTGATAGAAGTACTGTCATTCCCATTTCCACTGATTCCGCCTTGTCTCCAAATTTCTTCTCCATAAAACTTGGACCTTCGCTTTCTTCCTCTTCATCATCAAAGAAGCTAGCTGAAAATAGCAGTGAGTTTACCCCTATATACATCGATTCAACTAGACCAATGACTCCTCTAATAAAAGGTAATTGAAGAAATTTATACTTTCTAGAAGGCATGTCTATTTCGTCTACTTTTAATTCTATTTCATTATCTGGCTTTCTTACAGCCATTCCTATTTTAGATGGTCCACGCATCATTACACCTTCGATAAGGGCTTGACCACCTATAGTCGTCTTAAAAGAACAACTATTTTTTTCTCCCACAGAATCACCTCCGTGTGAATTCTATATAAATTTGAATAATCATTTTAATTTTTCTATAAAATACTGGTTAGTGTTGCCACTAACCAGTATTTCGCAGAATTAATCTCTTTTGTATTTTTTGTTGAATTTTTCTACACGTCCGCCTGCTTCAGTGAATTTTTGTTTACCTGTAAAGAATGGATGACATTCTGAGCAAACTTCCACTTTTAATTCATCTTTAACAGATCCTGTTTTAAAAGTATTGCCACAAGCACATACTACTGTAGCTTCTTTATATTCTGGATGTATTCCTTGTTTCATTATTTTCACCTCTTCAACATTGTTAATTATCGTCATTCTATTAGCTATAAAATTATAGCATATTTATTCGATTTTTACAAATTATATCACATTTCACTAGAAAATTCTATTATGTTCGAAAAACTTTATAAATTCTAGATTGTTTTCGGTCTTAGTTAGGGCTTGAAGCAATTGTTCTGTTACTTCTTGAGTAGACAATTCTCCCATAGCTCTTCTTATTTTCCAAATCACAGCTGCTTCTCTATCGCTTAATAGTAATTCATCTTTTCTAGTACCCGATTTGTAAATATCTATTGCTGGGAATATTCTTCTTTCAGATAGTTTTCTATCTAAGTGAATTTCCATATTTCCAGTTCCTTTAAATTCTTCAAATATCACATCGTCCATTCTAGATCCAGTATCAACCAACGCAGTTGCTAAAATTGTAAGGCTGCCACCCTCTTCCATATTTCTTGCTGCACCAAAAAATTTCTTTGGCTTATATAGAGAAAGCGGATCTAAACCACCTGAAAGAGTTCTTCCACTTGAAGGAATTACCAGATTATACGATCTAGCAAGTCTAGTAATCGAATCTAAAAGTATTACGACATCTCTCTTGCTTTCAACAAGCCTTTTTGCTCTCTCAATTGCCATTTCTGCAACTTTTATATGATTTTTAGCTTGCTCATCAAATGTAGAGTATATTACTTCACCGTTTACGCTTCTCTGCATATCTGTAACTTCTTCAGGTCTCTCATCTATTAGTAGAACCATTAAATGAACATCTGGATTATTTCTCTCAATGGAACTTGCTATCATCTTTAAAAGTGTAGTCTTACCAGATTTTGGTGGGGAGACTATAAGCCCTCTCTGCCCTTTTCCAAGTGGAGCAACTAAGTCAATCAATCTCGTTGCAAGTACTTTCGTATCAGTTTCAAGTTTCAATTTCTTTCTTGGATAGATTGGAGGCATTGAGTCAAAACTGGCTCTCTTCACTATTTTTTCAGGATTTACTCCATTAACTTCTTTTACATAGATAAGAGCGTTAAATTTCTCTGATCCACTAGGTGGTTTAATAATTCCCTTTACTTCATCACCTGTTTTAAGCCTAAATCTACGAATTTGAGAAGGCGAAACATAAACGTCGCCATCACTAGTCAAGAAATTATGTCTCCTTAGAAATCCAAATCCATCTTGGTGAAGTTCCAGTATTCCCTTTACATAATTAATATCTTCCATCTTTTCAATAACTTCTGTGGCATTATCTGATACATCTTCCATATCGATGCCTTCCATCTCAATTACTGACTTTTCTTCTAATTCTTCCACAATTTCCTCTTCATCACTTTCAAACTCTTCTTCAAAATCTGGAACTAATTCTCTAGTTTCAATAAGTTTAACCAATTCTTCTTTTGAATACTCATAATCTCTTTGAACTCCTAATTCCTTGGCTTTTTCTCTCAACTCTTCTAGTCCAAGTGACATAAGTCCACTTTCAACATCTCCACTCATATTACTGAGTATTATCTTTTTCAACTCATGTTTATTGTATTTATAGCTGCTTTTAATATCTAATTTGTCAGCAATTTCTCTTAACTCTGAAAGCTTCATATTATCGATTTGATTCTTATCAAATTCCTTTTCCGATTTCATATTTTGCATCATATCAATGATATCTTCTTTGGAATGTGCATCACTTATTACAAGTCCTAAACTAAGTCCTATTTGTTTTAAATCTTCTATTGATTTTTCTGAAAGTAGCTCTCTATTCATTTTACTGTTCATAGTTTACCTCCTATTTAGCGATTCCTATCTCTTCATAATACCTCATGGCTCCGTCGTGAATAGGTAAATCTGCTAAGTCCATCAGAGCATTTTCTACTTCTACTTCCTTAAGTGAATTATGAGTTTCCTTTAGTGAATCTATGTTTTCCCAGAACACTTTTGTCAAGTCATATACAGTATCATCATCTAGAGTAGCCGATGTAAATAATACCATCTTTATTGCAGAAGTGTTTACATCTTCAGTCTGTTTATCATAAGTGCCAGCTTTTATTGTGTAAGAAGTGTACCATGGGTATTCTTCTTTCATACTTTCAATAGTTTCTATTTCAATAGGAAGTATCTTTGTATCAGCCGTCGCCAAGATTTCACTTACAGCTGCAGTTGGAATCCCTGACATTATCCAAGCACCGTCTATTTGCTTATTCCTAAATAAATCTATCGCATCGTTAAATCCTACATATTGAACTTCCAAATCATCTGGATAGTTGACACCTGCACTTTTTAAATGAATGCCACTTTCTATTTCAGTCGTGCTTCCAGGTGCTCCAGAAACGAATTTCTTACCCTTTAAATCCGAAATACTCTCTATCCCTGCATCACTTCTAACCACCAATTGATTGGGATTATAATATAGTCCACCAATTATTCTTATGTCCTTATTCGCTCTATCTTCAAATTTATTCAAACCATTATAAGATTCATAGACATTACTAACTACAGCCATACTTACTTGTGCTTCTCCATATTGCAATAGATTCAAATTGTCGATTCCACCATCTGAAGCTTGAGCATTAGCCTTGATATAATCGATATTTTGATTCCACATATTAGCAAGTGATGCGCCTAGTGGATAAAGTGCGCCAGTTGTCGATGCTGTAGGTATATTAATCGTGGTCTTCTCATTATTTCCACCACTTGAACAAGCAGTTATTATCAATAATAGAGAAAGCATCAACAGCATTCTGTATTTTTTACTCAAAACTTAAACTCCTCCTCTTTTGAACCATTGCCATAGACAATAGTATTGCTATTCCAATTAAGTCCGTTACTATTCCAGGGTCTATTGCCAATAACCCAATTCCAAGTAACAGAACTCTTTCTAATTTTGTACATCTATCTACAAACATTCCCTCCATTGAACAAGCCAATGCAAATACACCTATTGAAGCTGTAATTAGAGTTCTCAAAGTCAAAATCGCACTTGCTCCCTCTACTGCTCCTATTAGTAGTATTGGATTAATCAAGAAGAACAATGGGAATAAAAATCCTGTTATTCCAAGTTTAACAGCGATTATAGACGTCTTTGTCTCATCTGACTTTGCAATTCCAGATGCTATATATGAACTCATTGCAACTGGTGGTGTAATATTTGACAGACACGCATATATTAAACAAAACATATGAGCTGCTATTGGCACTGCTCCAGATTTAATCAATACAGGTGCAGAAACTGCTGCTACAATTACATAAGCTGCTACTCCTGGAACTCCCATTCCAAGAATAATACTCATAATCATTACTAATACACCTGTAAATAGTAAATTAGTGTTTTGTGAAATTTGTAATATTACATTTCCGAAATTTAGTCCAAGACTAGTTAATGATACGGTCCCTATTATAAGTCCTATCAATACACATGAAATCCCAACACTAATTGCACTCATCGATCCATCTATAATTGCATTTTTGATTTGACTTAAACTCATTCTGGTTTCTTTTTTTAGTCCAGCAGATACTATTGAAGCAAAAATTGCTGCTACTGCTGCATATATAGGTGAAAACTTCATAATTATAAGTATAATAAGTACAAATAGCGGTATAGAAAGATGTCCTTGCTCCCTTAAAACTTTTTTCATATCAGGAATTTCATCATCTTCAACTCCCTTTAATCCAAGTCTTTTGGCTTCCATATGAACGGATACCATTATTCCAAAGTAATATAAAAACGCTGGTAACGCTGCTGCAATCATAACTTTCGAATATGGGATACCTAAGTACTCTGCCATTATAAACCCTACTGCACCCATTACTGGTGGACAAAACTGTCCTCCCGTAGAAGCTACTGCTTCAACAGCTGCTGCATATTCCTTCTTATATCCAGCTTCTTTCATCATTGGAATAGTTATTGTTCCCGTTGTAGCGACATTTGCTATTGCACTTCCATTTATCATACCTAAAAGCATACTTGATAATACAGCAACCTTTGCTGGTCCACCTGGAGTTTTTCCTACTAATCCAAGCGAAACATCATTTACTAATTTGCTAAAACCACTTTCTTTTAAGAAAGCTCCAAACACAACAAAAAGATATATATAACTAGCACTTACTCCAACACCAACTCCAAATATTCCCTGACTGCCCCAAACCATGTGGTTTAGTACTCTTCTCAAAGTAAATCCAGAATGGCCTAATGCTCCGTTTATAAACTTCCCAAAATATAAGTACAATAGGAATAATAACACTAGAATTGTCAGATTTCTACTAGTTCTAAAACCTGCATAAATCACTAGTACAATACATATAAATGCTACTACTAAATCTAATTTACTCAATACCCCGCCACTCATTACGATTTTAGGGTACATAGCTATAAAATATCCAAATGACAGCACACTAATAAATGCAATGAGTACATTACTTATTTTAAATCTATTCTTAATTCCATTTTTTACACTTTGTTTTGGGAATAATAGAAAGGTGAATACCAATAAAAAGATTATGTGATAAGCTCTAAACTTAACTGCGTCTAATGACGTGTTTATACTAAAGTATAGCTGAAAACCGCACCATATTACAAATAGTATGCTGAGTATTGTAGAATAAGGTTTCTCATAGACTATATCTACAAAATTCGATGAGTGTGGCTCAACTTTTTCATCTATTTTTTTCAATTTTCTCACTTCCAAATTATGATTATAATAGATAAATAATACCAAATAGGATGGAATAATACAAGGAAGAATGTACCACTAAGATACATTCTTCCAAATCAGTTATTAGTCTTCTTTGTTTTTAGCGTCTTCAATTACTTTTTCCATAATATTTGCAGGAGCCTCTTCGTATCTCACAAATTCCATTTTAAACATTCCTCTACCTTGAGTCATAGCTCTAAGGTCTATTGAATATTCAAACATTTCTGCTTGTGGAGCTTCTGCAATTAATAATTGAGAGCCGTCTGCTTGTTGATCCATTCCAAGAATTCTACCTCTTCTCTTGTTCATGTCTCCCATAACATCTCCAAGATAACTTTCTGGAATCAATACTTCAACTTTCACTATTGGTTCTAATATTACTGGATTAGCTTCTTCCATACCTTTTTTGAATGCCATTGAAGCTGCTATTTTAAATGCCATCTCGTTTGAGTCTACATCGTGGTAAGACCCATCAAATAGAGTAGCTTTAAAATTAACTACTGGGTATCCAGCAAGTACACCGTGAGATTTAGAATCCATAATTCCTCTTTCAACTGCTGGGAAGTAGTTTCTAGGTACAGAACCACCAAATACTTCTTCAGCAAACACAAATTCTTCATCAGATGGTTCAAATCTAATATGAACGTCTCCATATTGTCCTGCTCCACCAGATTGTTTTCTATGTTTACCTTGTACGCTTGAAGTACCTCTAATAGTTTCTCTATACGGAATAATAAATGGAACTTTAACTACTTCAACTCCAAATTTACTCTTCAATTTGTTCATGATTACTTGTAGTTGAACATTTCCTTGACCACCAATAACTAATTGATTAGTTTCAGGATTTCTTTCTACTGAAAAAGTAGGATCTTCTTCTTGTAATCTATTAAGTGCACTACCTATCTTTTCTTCATCGCCTTTAGTTTTTGGTTCAATAGCGAAGAATAAAGTCGCTTGTGGATATTCTATTTTCTTGTAAAGAGTAGGATCTTCTTTATCAGATAGGGTATCACCAGTCTGAGTTACTGAAAGTTTAGTCGTAGCACCGATATCACCAGCATTTACTTCTGAAACTTCAAATTGTTGTTTACCTCTCATTACAAATAGACTTCCAAGTTTTTCACTTGTGTTTTTCGTTGAGTTATAAAGCTGTGTATCCTTAGTTATCTTACCAGATAGAACTTTGAATAGAGATATCTTACCAACGAATGGGTCAGTTATAGTTTTGAATACTACAGCTGAATATGGATCTTTTACATCAACTTTTCTAACTTTGTCGTCTTCATGTCTAAATCCTATATGAGCTCTTTCATCTCCTGGTGATGGCATATAGTTTACTATTAGATTTAATAATAAGTCTATACCTATTACTTTTTCAGCAGATCCAACTAATAATGGAACAGCTCTACCTTCAAGTAATGCACTGGTTACTCCTCTTAAAAGGTCTTCTCTAGTGAATTTTTCTCCACTGAAGTACTTTTCCATAAGAACTTCATCAGCTTCAGCTACTACTTCAGCTATTTCTTCATATATTCTCTCAGTAGCTTTTACTTGATCATGAGTAAGTTCGATTTCACTTGGTGCACCATCTTTGTACTCATATCCTTTTTGGAATATGACGTCAGTAACACCTTTAAAGTCGTTTCCTTCACCTATTGGAATAGAGAAAGGAATAACTTTTTTACCAAACATCTCTTCTAATTCTTCCATGATTTTTCTGAATGATACATTCTCATCATCTATTTTATTAACGAAAATGATTCTTGGTAAATCAATTTTCTCTGTATATTTCCATATTAATTCAGTCCCAACTTCAACGCCGGCAGTAGCATCAATAACAAGTAGAGCAGCTTCACTTGCTCTAAGAGCATTGTATACTTCTCCAATAAAATCTAAGTATCCAGGAGTGTCTATAACATTTATCTTAAAGTCTCTCCACTCAATTGGAATTAATGAAGTGTTAATAGAAGATTGTCTAGCTATTTCCTCTTCTGAGAAGTCAGATACTGTATTTTTTGCCATTACATTACCTATTCTCTTAGTAACTCCCGATTGAAATAACATAGCTTCTGTTAGGTTCGTCTTACCACTTCCACTATGTCCTACTAGGGCTAAATTCCTAACTTTGTCCGTTGCATAAACCTTCATGCGTATTCCTCCCATTCAATTTATATTATTTGTTTTGAAAACGTTTGTTGATGCACAACTCTGCCTATATTATACCATGTAGACAGATTTATTTGTAAATTATTTCCTACCTTATATGTTCCCTATATGCATAGACTTCAATCTCAAAAACGTTATTATTATAATTAATTATGGTAAGTGAAGCGCCATGCACCACATCTTCATTCCAGAAATTCTCAATCGGAGTATTGTTAATCGCATTTATTATAGCCATAAGTGTAACACCATGTGTAACTATAAGCACATTTTCTGCATCCGAGTTTATGATTTCATCCAATACGCTATTTACTCTACTCATTAAATCTGAATAATCTTCACCTATTTCAGGTTTATAAAGCTGAGGATTGTATATATAGTCGTGATACTCATTTGGATAATTTAATTTAGTATCGTCATATGTCATACCTTCCCATATTCCAAGACTCAACTCTCTTAATCTCTCAGTAATCACAATTTTAGGATTATCTCTGTCTGAAGTTAATATTTCAGTAGTGCTGACTGCTCTGCCTAAGTCTGAAGTATATACTAAATCAAAAGGTACATCGCTTATTAAATCTTTAAGATTATTAGCGTCTTCAATCCCTTTTTCTGTTAAATTGGAATTTTTCCAACCTTGAAGCTTACCCATCTTATTCCATTCTGTTTCACCATGTCTAGTCAAATAAATCTTCATATGTACCTCCTTATTAATTATGATAATTATACCATATATTCATATTATTACATTACTATCTTAGATTCCTATTTTTACACATCATATGATATAATTAATCTATTAAATTATAGGTGGTGATGAGTTTGTCCTTTGATGGAATAGTAACTCGCGGAGTTGTACACCAACTCAAAAATGAATTAGTAAATGGTAGAGTTGATAAAATACATCAACACGAAAGCGATGAGCTAATAATTCAAATTAGAAATAATCAACAAAACTATAAATTACTGATTTCTGCATCTAGTAATAACCCTAGGATATATTTAACGGAGCAGTCTAAAGAAAACCCTATTACTGCCCCACTATTTACTATGGTAATGAGAAAGCAATTATTAGGCGGAATAATCAAAGACATAGTTCAAATTAGTAACGATAGGGTGATTAAGATATCCATTGAATCCAAAAATGAATTTGGAGACACTAGTTTAAAACATATCATCGTTGAGATAATGGGTAAACACAGTAATCTTATTCTGCTAAATAACGAAGGTATAATAATTGACTCCATAAAGAGAGTTCCACATCACATAAGTAGAGTTAGACAGGTTCTACCTGGAATAGAATATGAATTAATAGAGTCTACAGATAAATTCAATCCAATTGAAGTATCACATGAAGAATTACTTCAAATAATTGGAAATTCTCCTGAATCCATGAGTATAAAAAAGTTTGCATATATGAATTTCATTGGACTCAGTCCAACTATTGGAGAAGAATTAGCCTTTGTAACAGGAGTAGAGTCTAATAGGTCAATAAGCAGTCTTAGTGAAGATGAACTAAATGATTTAATATCCGGTTTTGAAAAACTCGTTAAAGCTGCCTCAAATAATGATTACAAGCCTTCAATACTCTATGACGATAAAAAAGTTGTGGATTTTCATGTCTTAAAATTAGATACTTTCACAGATTCAGATACAGTCTATTTCGATTCTGTTTCTAAAATGCTTGATACGGTATATTTCAAGAGAGATGAGCAAGATAGAGCGGGACAAAAATCTCAAAGCATTAGGAAAACGTTGAATAATAAACATCAAAAACTCCATTCTAAACTGGGAAAACTTGAAAAGGAATTAATTTCTTCTCAAGATAGAGACAAATTTAAGATATATGCCGATTTGCTTTCTGCCAATCTATATAGAATAGATGAGAATGCTAAATCTGTAGTGTTGGAGAATTTCTATGATCCAGAAATGAAAGAGATAGAAATCAGACTAGATACAAAATACTCTCCAGCAGTAAATGCACAGAAGTACTATAAAAAATACACTAAGTTAAAATCTGCTGAAAGCATCTTAATTAGTCAAATTGAAGAGACTAAACATGAATTGGAATACTTAGATTCAGTTCTTTCCATAATAGAACTTTCTGAATCAAGTTCTGAAATTGACGATCTTAAAGATGAACTAATTGAACAAGGTTACTTTAAGAGAAATAAGAAACAAAAAAGTAACAAGAAAAATGAACAAAAATCTATCTTCTATGAGATTGGTGATGGTTATAAAATATATGTTGGTAAAAACAATAAACAAAATGGTCAACTAACCTTTAAAGTGGCAAGGAAAAATGATATTTGGCTTCATGCGAAAAATATTCCAGGAAGTCATGTAATAATAGAAACAGGAAATCGTGAAGTTCCAGAGGAAGTGCTGCAAACTGCGGCAGAACTTGCTGCATATTATAGTAAATCTAGAGGAACAGGCCTAGTTGCTATAGATTATACAGAAAAGATGAATGTGAAAAGACATCCGGCAAATAAGCCTGGACTTGTAAACTACGAAGATTATCATACTATTATTGCAGATTCCAGTGGAGATGTAATAGACAGGCTGAAATATATTTTAAGATAAATACTATGGAAAAGACATGAGTAGTTAAATACTATGAAAATAGAAACTATCTACCATGATATAAAATAGTGTTTTCACTTCCCCACTACTTAATATGTATTTATTCAGTCTAATAGAAAACCTTCACGATAAATGCTTTAATTATTATATATGAATTCAAAAAGGAACACTTTTTCAAGTGTTCCTTTTTCTACTTTTATATATTAGTCATTAGCCATTCTCTTATAGCTTTCGTATCTTTCCTTTGAATTTTTTTCTGCTTCTGCAAATAATTCATCGGCTAATTCTGGGAAGCTTCTTCTTAGAGAAGTATATCTTACTTCTGATTCTATGAAGTCCATAAATGGTTTTGTTGGTTCTTTTGAATCTAATTGGAATGGATTCTTGCCCTCTTGTTTTAGTCTTGGGTCGAATCTGTATAGGTGCCAGTATCCTGTGTCAACTGCAAGTTTTTCTTGAGCTATTGTTGTACCCATACCTGTTCTTATTCCATGGTTTATACATGGTGCATATGCAATTACGATTGATGGACCATCATAGCTTTCAGCTTCTTTAAGAGCTTTTACCACATGATTCATATTTGCTCCCATTGCAACTTGTGCAACATATACATATCCATAAGTTGTCATCATAAGACCTAAGTCTTTCTTTCTTACCTTTTTACCTGATGCAGCGAATTTAGCTACTGCTGCTGTTGGTGTTGATTTTGATGATTGACCACCTGTGTTTGAATATACTTCTGTATCCATTACAAGTACATTAACGTCTTCTCCTGATGCCATTACATGGTCTAATCCACCATAGCCGATATCATAAGCCCAACCGTCTCCACCAAATATCCATATAGATTTTTTGATTAAATAGTCTTTTCTACTTTCAATTTCTTTTAGGATTCGATCTGCTTCAGCATTTCCTGTTGATTTCTCTAATCTTGGTAATATCATACCAGTTGCAGCTTTTGATTCTTTTGGATCCTTCATTCCTTCTATCCAATTTGTAAAGTGTTCATTTAAATCTGAGTCAAGATTTAATGCATGGAATTCTTCCATTAATAATTTGATCTTTTCTCTTATTTTCTTTGTAGCTAATGCCATACCATAACCGTACTCTGCATTGTCTTCAAATAATGAACTTGCCCATGCTGGTCCTTTACCTTCTTGATTTTGACAGAATGTTGTACTTGGCGCTGAACCACCCCAAATACTTGAACAACCTGATGCATTTGAAATTAGCATTCTATCACCATAGAATTGAGTGATTAATTTTGCATAAGGTGTTTCTCCACAGCCTGCACATGCTCCTGAGAATTGAAGTAATGGTTGTTTGAATTGGCTACCTTTGATAGTGTATTCATTCATTAAATCTTCTTTGTTTTTGATTTCTTCAATTGCAAATTCCCAGTTTTTACTTTGTACTTCATATTCTTCTCCAAATGGAGTCATAACTAATGCTTTTTCCTTAGATGGACATACAGCAGCACAGCTACCACATCCTGTACAGTCTAATGCTGATACTTGGATTTTATATTCTAAGCCTTCTAGACCTTTACCAATTGCTTTTAGTGTTTCAAATGTTTCTGGTGATTTTGATTTTTCTTCTTCGTCAAGTAAGAATGGTCTAATTACCGCATGTGGACACACAAAGGAACATTGGTTACATTGGATACAGTTTTCTTTTATCCAATGTGGAATTTCTACTGCTATTCCTCTTTTTTCGTAAGCTGCTGTTCCTTGTGGGAATTCGCCGCCTTCTACTCCTGTGAACGTACTTACAGGTAGAGCATCTCCTTCTTGTCTATTTATTGGTATTAGAACATTTTCTATGAATTCTGGAAGATCTTTTCCTTCTTTTTGTTCTTCTACTGCGTCTTTCCAGTTTGCTGGAACATTTACTTCAACTAATGATGTTAAGCCTTTGTTCACTGCTTCGTAGTTCATGTTTACTACTTTCTCACCTTTGTTGCCATATGCATCATAGATTGATTTTTTAAGATGTTCTACAGCTTCTTCTATCGGTAATACATTTGATAGTTTGAAGAATGCTGATTGCATAATCATGTTTGTTCTTCCACCTAAACCAATTTCCGCTGCTATTTTGGTTGCATTTATAGTGTAGAATTTGATTTCATTTTCTACTATATATCTTTTCATTTCTGCTGGTAGATTTTCTTCTAACTCACTTTCATCCCATATTGTATTTAACAGGAATGTTCCACCTTTTCTCAATCCTTTTAATAAATCATATTGATATACATAGGATTGTTTTGAGCAAGATACAAAATCTGGCTCTGCAATCAAGTATGTTGATTTGATTGGTTGATTACCAAATCTTAAATGGGATATTGTAATACCACCTGATTTTTTACTGTCATAAGAGAAGTAGCCTTGAGCATACATATCAGTGTCATCACCGATGATTTTGATTGCTTGTTGGTTTGCTCCTACTGTTCCGTCAGAACCGAATCCCCAGAATTTACATTTGATTGTTCCTTCTGGTTCTGTGTTGATGACTTCTTTTATTTCTAAATTAGTAAATGTTACGTCATCATTAATACCAATTGTAAATCTATCTTTAGGTTGATCTAATTTTAGGTTTTCGTATACTGCTAATATTTGTGATGGTGTAGTATCTTTTGAACCTAATCCATATCTACCACCTACGATAACTGGTCTTTGTTCTTTGTTGTAGAATAAGTGACTTACGTCTAAATGCAATGGTTCTGCATTTGCTCCCTTTTCTTTAGTTCTATCTAATACAGCTATTTTTTTAACTGATTTTGGTAATACATTAAAGAAATATTCCTCGGAGAATGGTCTGTATAGTCTTACTTTAATAAGACCTACTTTTTCTCCTTTTTCTAATAAATAATCAACTGTTTCTTCAATAGTGTCTGTTACTGAACCCATAGCTATAATGATATTTTCAGCTTCTGGATGACCATAATAGTTAAATGGTTTGTAGTCTCTTCCAGTAATTTTATTGATTTCTATCATATAATCATTTACTATTGCTGGAACTCTTTCATAGAACTTATTTGAAGCCTCTGTTGCTTGGAAATATATGTCTGGGTTTTGTGCTGTACCCTTTGTTATTGGTCTTTCAGGGTTTAAACTTCTGTTTCTGAAGTTTTCTATTGCATCATAGTCCACTAACTTCTTGTAGTCTTCATAATCCATTACTTCTATTTTTTGTATTTCATGGCTTGTTCTAAATCCATCAAAGAAATGTAGGAATGGTACACTACTTTTTATTGATGAAAGATGAGCGATTCCACCTAGATCCATTACTTCTTGAACGCTTCCTGATGCCAACATTGCGAATCCTGTTTGTCTAGTTGCCATTACGTCTTGATGATCGCCAAATATACTTAGGGCATGTGTTGATAATGCTCTAGCAGATACATGCAATACTCCTGGTTGTAATTCTCCTGCCATTTTGTACATATTTGGAATCATTAATAATAGTCCTTGAGATGCTGTATATGATGTCGTTAATGCTCCAGCTGTTAATGATCCGTGCATAGCTCCAGCTGCTCCGGCTTCTGATTGCAGTTCTGAAACTAATACTTCTTGTCCAAATATATTTTTCTTGCCATTGGCTGCCCATGCGTCTGTATGTTCTGCCATGTCTGAAGATGGTGTAATTGGATATATGGCTGCTACGTCAGTAAAAGCATATGCAACATATGCTGCTGCTGTATTACCATCCATCGTCTTCATTTGTCTTACCATTTGTCCGCCTCCTGATTTTTCATATTAATTCTTAGGATATTTGCTTGAATAAAATATATTATACACTTAAAGTAAAAATAGTACAATGAGTTTTCATACTTTACAGGAATAATTAAAAGTAGTGCAAATTGTGAATTCAACTACTAATCTTTGAGTTTATGATTTTGATTTTTGTGTTTATATAGTACATGAATAATTGACAAAGGGTTTGGTAAAATGAAGAAAACAAAATATGAATTCCATAAAATCTCCTCAATCTTGAATGTGCCAAATAATACAAAAAATAACAGAGTCTATGAAAATATTTGAACTACTATGTTCCAAGACTCCTTTTTATTTCTATTCGACTCACGTCTTATTCTCTTTACTTCTTATTACTAATTGAATTATACCTTTTCACTACAGAGTATCAAGTTATCATATAAAAAGCCCTAAAAACTAGACTGCTTTAGCTTTTAGGGCTTTGAATTATTCAAATATATATTGTCTTGCTTGTGTATTAAACATTTTCGAATAGAGTCCTTCTTCTTCCATTAAAGTTTTATGTGTTCCTTCTTCGATTATATTGCCCTTTTCTAGAACTATTATTCTATCTGATATTCTAGTGCTAGATAATCTATGTGATATAAATATTGATGTCTTGTCTTTGGAAAGATGAATTAAATTTTCAAATACTTCTTCTTCGCTTTTAGGATCTAGTGCAGCAGTTGGTTCATCCAATATTACAATTCCTCCATCTCTAATAAGAGCTCTAGAAATTGCCAATTTTTGTTCTTGCCCTCCCGAAGGTAACATTCCATTTATGTCAATAATTTTTGTTAGAAAAGTCTTTTCCTTATTTTCTAAGCTACTAACCCAGTTGTCAATACCTGTTTCTTTCAGTTTTTCATACAGTAACTCTCTATCGCTACCATCTATAAATTTCTCAGATTTACATAATAAATTTTCATCTATCTTACCTGGAATTAATTTAAAATCTTGGAATACAACTGACAGTTCTTTTCTGTATTCAGCTTCTTCAATGTCCCAAATATCTATTCCATTTAATAGAATTTTTCCACTAGTCGGTTTATACAATCTACATAACAATTTTATTATAGTAGTTTTACCTGCACCATTTTTCCCAACTATTGCCAATGTTTCACCAGGTTTAATATTAAAACTCAGGTTTTTCAACACATAGTCTTCAGAAGTCGGATACTTAAAGCTAATATCTTTAAACTCGATTAATACAGATGAATTTTTAGATAGCTTTTTGAACTTTACTTCTTCTTTCAAAGTCTTCCTATTTATTATTTCATAATATGGGTCCAAATTAAAACTATATGTTATTAGGTCTTTAAATGATCTCAATATATTGTTAAAAGACTCGCCTAATTGATTTGACGCACCATAAAGCATTGTAAAGCTACCTATTGAAATTTGATAAGTCAATAACCCAATTCCTAGAAGTATAAACGAAATTATCATTTGCAACTGCACTATTGCCTTGACTACTCCACTCCAAAATCCACTTAGAGTCATATAATTGTGATTTATATCCAAAATTTTATCCATTGTAGTTTTAGCTTTATTCATAAAAAATTCTCTTGCTCCATACAATCTTAAGTCTTTTGCAAACTTAAAATCCAATGATACAGAAGTTAAATACCTGAAAGCTCTTTCCTCTGGAATCCCTCTTTTACTATTATCAACTTCTAATTCCTTTATTATATTAAATACGGGAATAGTCGCTAGATTACATATTATTACTACTAGAATTAATCTCCAATCACTTCTAAGTAGTATGAACATTGAGGAAATAAAAGTGATAATTGAAGCCATTATTACACTTATAGATTGACTTAGCACTTCTAAATTGAAAGTACTATCTTTCCCTCTTTCAATCATATCTAAAGTACTCTTTTTCTCTATCTCCTCCACAGACATCTCTACTGCTTTATTTCCAAGTTTCATTACAGAATAAAACTTGATGCTTTCGTATTTGATATCCAGTTTATTTTTACATATACGAATTGCTATTTGAAATATAAAGTTTCCTATACCTAGTATCAGTATGTAGAACAATATAAAATTCACTCTAGATTGTCCTGTAAGCTCATCTAATATGTATTTAGGAACAATTATATTAATCAGTGGATAAAACCCTTGGAAAACAGAAAATATGGATATCAAAGGATTTATCCCTCTGTCTTCATCAGTTATCTCCTTAATAAAAAGTAACAATGAATTAGATTTCATAGGACACCTCCTCACTAATACTAGAATCTTTGTAGTATTTAGCTTGAATATCAAAAAGTTCCTTATACTTTCCGTTTTGTTTTAAAAGGTCTACATGGCTTCCAATTTCTATTATTTTACCATCGCTTAAATACGCAATCCTGTCACAAAATTTTGTACTGGCAAGTCTATGAGAAATGAATACGCTCGTCTTTTTGCTACTTAAGCTATCGTATTGATTATATAATTCTGATTCTGCAAGCGGATCCAGTGCAGCAGTTGGCTCATCTAGAATCATAATTTTAAATTCCTTATACACAGCTCTCGCCAGATATAATTTCTGCTTTTGCCCACCTGATAAATCTATTCCATCATCGTCCAATGTCCTTAATAACACAGTATCTATACCTTTTGGTAATCCATCTAAAATAAGTTTCATATCCGACTTTAATACTGATTTAGCAAGCATTTTTTCATCAATCTCTTCGTTTAATACAATATTTTCTTTAATCGAAAACGGAAATATCATTGCATCTTGAAATACTACTCCAAAAAATTTCCAGTATTCATCTTTTGGCAAACTCTCAATATCAACTCCATTGATGTAAATATTACCTATTGTAGGTTTATATAGTTTGCAAAGAAGTTTTATTAATGTGCTTTTCCCACTTCCATTTTCTCCTACTATCGCCATTTTTTCTCCTGCATTAATGCTTAAATTAAAGTTCTCTAATACATACGTTTCAGATTCAGGATATTTAAAATATACATTTACGAAGTCGATTTTAAATGAATCTGTATTCAATTTAGTTCTCAATCCTTCATCGATTCCCTCTTTAGAAAAACCAGCCTTTTCTTCCATCAGTTCTATATAGTAGCTAAGCCGTTTACTCTCTTTTTTTATATCTGACAATTGAATAAAAGTCGTCTGTAATATAGTCATTAAAGTAATCGTGCTAGTAATATATAAAAAGAATTGAGAAGCCTCTATGACATTGGTATAAAGTAAATATGATATGTAACCAAATATAGAAATATCTCTTATTAGGTTCAATAATACTACTAACGATTCCATTTTTATATTCTTATCAGCAATAGATTTAAATACTAATTTTGCTTGCCCAAATAGCCCTGAGCAATAGCTTTCAATGATATTTTTTAGTGAATACACCCTTATGTCCTTATTGTAAAGTGGGTCAGACAATAGATTCGCCATATTGAAGTATTTCCACATATCACTTCTACTTGCTTTCCAAGTTGATTCTTCATATTTAGATGCAATTCTGTAAAAATAAAAAGTAAGTCCGACCAATGTTCCGATAAATATTATCATAATTGGTGAAAGAGTACCTATAACGCCAATAAAGCCTAGTGATGCAATGATATTACCAAATAGACTTAAACTGATAAGTATAATTCCTCCTGCACCTCTAGTTGGAAAAGCAACTGCTTGGTCTGCCAATTCAATTTTAGTGATTTCATCGGGATGCAAAGTATTTTCATATGGCATATCAAGAGAATAATCGATTAAGTCTCTAATCAAAAAATATCTTACTTTGTTCATCCTCATACGAAAGTTCCCTCTTAAAAATTCCATTCCCATTACTGATATAATTGCCAATATCCCACCCGTTAATACATAATAGACCATTACTCTTATATTTCCGCTATCTAAGAGGGATATTATTTTTGCTGGGACTATTACCCAAATAAATGGATATATTGCTGATATGACTGTAAATGCAAACATCAACGGTATCATAATAAATTCATGCTCCACGATTTTTTCGTATAAAAACTTAAATGTCTTAAACAAATAAAACTCCCTCCTTTTGCTAATATTATATCATATCAGTAAGGACGGAGTATTGTTTTCTTTAGCGAAAATAATGGAGTATTATTAGCTTTTAACTATGTGTTTTGACTTGATATTCGAAAATAAGCCTTCTAATTCATATGCGTCTTTATACCTTCTATTTGAAATATACGCATTTATCAAAGCATTTTTATGAAAATACATAAATCCATATTTCCCATTTTTATTATAGTATTTCATAAGTTCTTCCAAACACTTAATGTATTCGTCAGTACTAAAGATACTATCATCTCTCTGATATTTGGTTACTTTTAATACATTCTTCAAAGATTTATGATATCCATTAGGACTGTAATCCTCACCGTTTTCAAACTCTTTTATTGAATTCTTCATCTTTTCTATCCAGTAGTCAGCCTCTTCATATTTGTTCAAATAGATATTTAAGATTGCTTTTTTATGAAAATAGTTAAATTCTTCCATATAGCATTTATCCAAGTATTCTTCTGATAATTCATAATCTCCGATCGAAATATATGTTGCTCCAATATTATAATATATTGATTTCAGATCATCTTTCCAGTTAGTATTCTTTAGTAAATTCAATGCTCTACCGTATTCTTTAAGCATATCGTCTTTCATATTATAACAAGCAAAAATACCTCCCAATAGACTATAGACTTGTGAAAGAGTCCAAACATTGCCTTCATCAAGTGCATAGTTAATTGCAATACTGGAAAGTTCTCTTACCAAGCTAAATTCACCTATATACCAATATCTCGACATCAAATTTACTGTTACATAACTATTTTGTAGTATTTGATGAGATTTTGTGAATTTATCAAACTCACTATTATAAGCTATTCTAGGGTCTTCAATATAAAACCATGCTAATTGTCTATCACTCATAAATTCAACGCATTGATCCAAAGTATTAGCCAGTTCTATGTCACCAGTATCTATATATTTAATTAATATGTAATCAAGAGCCAACGGACTGTATAACAGTCTTTTTTCTTCGCTTATAAGTTTATGGACAGTAGATGATGAAAAGTTATAAGTCAATTCATAGTAATATCTTGCCATTAATGACTGCATTTCTTTTAAAAATAATTCGTCAGTCTCGTATTCTATATCTAACTGTTTATATAAACTCTTTAAGACTTCTGGATGAGTTTTTTGTTTTCCCCTTTCTATTTTGGAAAGAGTACTTATACTACAAATATTTCCCACCACTTCTTTAAGTTCCATTCCCTTGTTTAGCCTTGCTATTCTAAGCATTTGCCCTTCAGAATTAGAAGTAGATAAAAACATGTAATCACCTTCTTTTATTATTACTATAAATGATATCACAGATTATCTAATTTAATATAAAAAGAAGTTCTGTCAGTCCAGAACTTCTTTTAATTTACACTCTTATTCCATTTATCTTAATTACTTCTCCTGGAATCCCAACTGCTGTTGCATTAGCTGGTATATCTTTTAGGATAACTGAATTTGCTCCTATTTTGGAATTCTCTCCAATGACTATTGGTCCTAATATTTTTGCACCAGTAGAAATCATTACATTGTCGCCTACTGTTGGGTGTCTTTTACCTTTATCTTTGCCTGTTCCGCCAAGTGTCACTTGATGAAATAGTGTTACATCATCACCAATCTCTGTCGTTTCACCAATTACAATTCCCATTCCATGATCAATAAACAATCTCTTTCCTATTTTTGCTCCTGGATGAATTTCTATCCCTGTAAAAAATCGACTAATTTGAGATATAAATCTTCCCAAGAAAAATGCTTTTCTATTGTATAAAAAATGAGATATTCTATGGAAAAATATTGCATGAAGCCCTGGTGTATTTATAATGAGACTAAAAGTCCCTTTTGCTGCAGGGTCTTTGTCTTTATAAGCTTTAATTATATTGTTGAAACTTCCCCAAATACTCTCTCTTTCCACTTTGATGATTTTTTTGTCTATATACTCCACTATGTCATCTCC
>JAAYFG010000002.1 GCA_012728335.1 Tissierellia bacterium
CTATCTACTAACGTCCTATCTGGAGCTCTGAATGCTAGACTGAACGCAACACTTTTCTTGCCTTCACCTATTTGATCTCCTGTATAAATATCGAAAACATTGAAGTTTTCCAATAAATCTCCACTACATTCCAAAGCTATATCCTTAACATTTGAAAGTAGAATATCGCTATCTAATACAAATGCTAAGTCTCTATTAATACTTGGATACTTAGGAAGTGGTTTATATACTATATTATCATTTGCTAATTCAACCACTTCATAGAAGTTTATCTCTGATATATATACCCTTTTCTTAATATCATAATTATCTAATACATCAGGATGTATTTCTCCGATATATCCTAGCTCTAAATCTCCTGCATATAATCTTGCACATCTACCTGGATGATATATGGTATTTTCCGTTTCTCTTTCCACTCTTACATCCTTGATACCAAGATTTTTCAATACTATTTCAACACTTTCTTTTAAGAAATAGAAGTCTTTTTCACCATAGAAACCTATAACTAATTTCATAAGTTCAATAGATTTTCCATTTCCTGTCTTTGCAAAAGTATTTCCAAATTCATATCCATACATTTCTGGAATCTGTCTATTTAGATTTCTAGAAAATACATCTAATATATTTGGTACCAAAGTAGTTCTCATTGATGAATATTCTTCACCAAGCGGATTGATTAACTTAACATAGTCTCTAAGCTCACTATCTTTTGGTAAACAAATCTTATCATATGATTTGGGACTAATGAATGAATAAGTCATCAATTCATTATATCCAATTCCTCTTAATACATTTTTAGCAATTTTCTCTATGTTCTTGAATCTAGGTTTGGTTCCTCTAGTCAAATCTCCCTTTATAGGTTGAGAAACTATATTATTGAATCCATATAGTCTACCTATCTCTTCAATTAGGTCTGCTTCAATCAATATATCATTTCTGAAAGTAGGTACTGTAGACTTAATCACATCGCCTTCCAATACTGATACGATATCTAATCTATTTAAATAATTAAGCATCGTCTCGGTGTCAAGTGAAATTCCAAGAAGACTTCTTGCTCTTTCAGGTCTTAATACTACCTCTTTTGTCTCTTCTACAACATTGTTAACATCAATATTTCCGCCAACTACTTCAGCTGCTCCAATTTGTTCAGCAAGCTGACATACTCTTTCAACTGCGGTCATAGCGTAATTATGGTCAATGCCTTTTTCAAACCTATTGCTAGCTTCAGTTCTAAGTCCAAACTTCTTTGCAGTAAGTCTTACAGATTTTGCATCAAAATTTGCACCTTCCAAAAGTACGGTCTTTGTTTCAGGTTTAACTTCAGAGTTAAATCCTCCCATTACACCAGCAATACCTATAGATTTTTCACCATCAGCTATTACTACATCTGAAGAAGATAGTGTTCTTTCAACTCCATCAAGAGTTTTAAGTACTTCACCTTCATTTGCATCTCTAACAATTATCCTTTCTCCAGCTAAATCAGAAAGGTCAAAAGCATGAAGTGGTTGACCGTATTCAAGCATTACGTAATTTGTAAGGTCAACGATATTACTCACTGGTCTAATCCCTGCTGCCATTAGAGCATTTTGTAACCACATTGGTGACGGTTTTATCTCAACATTTTTAAGTACTCTTGAATAGTATCTATGACAGTTTTCAGTTTGAATTTCTATTCCATTTACATAATCATTAATATCTTCAACTTCATTCTCAATAACTATACTTGGTTGCTTCAACTCCAAATCAAAAGAAGCAGCTGTTTCCCTTGCCATACCAATAATACTTAAACAGTCAGGTCTATTGGGGGTGATCTCAAATTCAATAACTTCATCATACAAATCTAGGATTTCTAGTACATCGCTTCCCAATTCGTATTCTTCACGAAATATTAGTATTCCATCTTTATCTTCCTTAGGAATAACACTTTGTTCAAATCCAAGTTCTTCAAGAGAACATAACATTCCAAAAGAATTTACTCCTCTGAAATCAGTTAATGCTATTTCCATTCCTCCGTAAACAAAAGCTCCTTCAATTGCTACAGGAACCAATGCTCCTTCAAAGACATTTTTGGCACCAGTCACTATTATTAAGTTTTTAGCACCAACATTTATATCACAGATTACTAGTTTATCCGCATTTGGATGCTCTGTAATCTTCTCTATTCTACCTACAATTATATTTTTTATGTTTTCAGCTCTGTTGTTAATAGATTCCACATGAGATCCAGAATCTGTTAGTCCATCTGCTAAAACTCTCGTATCAAAATCTATATCTACATAGTTTTTCAGCCATATAACTGGTAATAACATTCTCTAACCCCCTAAAATTGATTTAAAAATCTATTATCATTTTCGAACAATAGTCTAATATTATTAATACCATATTTAACCATTGCTATTCTGTCTATCCCCATACCAAAAGCAAAACCAGTGTATTTTTCAGAATCAATTCCACAGTTTTCAAGTACTTTTGGATGCACCATTCCACATCCTAAAAGTTCCATGCTCCATCCAGTATTATTACATGCTGGACAGCCTTTTCCATGGCAATGATGACAAGTGACATCAACTTCTGCACTAGGTTCAGTAAATGGAAAATGATGTGGTCTATATCTAGTTTGCATATCACTACCAAAGAATTCTTTGATAAAAGTTTCAAGAGTACCCAGTAGATTTGCCATAGAAATCTTCTCATCTACCACTAGCCCTTCTATTTGATGAAACATCGGTGAGTGCGTGTCATCAACATCATCAAATCTGAAAGTTCTACCGGCTGAAACCATTTTTAGTGGTGCACCATACTCTTTCATAGCTCTAATTTGAACTGGAGAAGTATGAGTTCTAAGTACAGTTTCTTCGTCTATATAAAATGTATCAGACATGTCTCTTGAAGGGTGATTGTCTGGTGAATTAAGTGCGTCAAAATTGTTTGCAACAGTTTCTATCTCTGGTCCAGTAAGTACTTTAAAGCCCATTGATACGAACAGGTCCTCTAGTTCTTCTAAAGTTTTTATAAGTGGATGAAAATGTCCTAACTGAATATCGTTTTTCTCAAGCGAAATATCAATTATTTCACTCTTTAGCTTTTCATCTCTCAACAATTTGCTTAACGCTTCTTTTTTTTCAGCCATTTCAGCTTCTATTGCTTCTCTAACTTCGTTGGCAAGTTTCCCCATAACAGGTCTTTCTTCTTTAGAAAGTTTTCCCATCTCTCTAAGGACTAGTGTAAGTTCACCTTTTTTCCCTAATACATCTACTCTTATTTTTTCTAATGTATCAAGACTATCAATACTATTTATCTCTTCAATAGCCTTGTCTTTTATTATCGTTAGTTTATCTTTCATACTCTCTCCCTCTTAATATCGAAATTAAAACTATTTCCCTTTGTCCATATCTATTAATTATAACAAAAACACTAGATATTATCAATAATCTAGTGTTTCTGCATCATATATTACTTACTATTACGCTATCATTAGGATATATAGTAGTCATTCCATCTGGAACTACTATTTCCCCATCACTTCTCCTAATGATTACTACTAATTCCCTATTACTGATATTAATGTCTTTTATCTGTTTGTTCGCCCATGGGTCATCATTTGTAATTATATACTCTTTAAGCTCTGATCCTGTTCTATCTGTATAGGCTTCGCCACTTAATACTATAATGTCCCCTTCTAGAATCTCAGTATCTCCCTTTGGAATAATTGGAGTTCCATTTCTATTAATCATAGGAATTAAAAGATTGTTAAGTTCAAAATCTAAATCACCAACAGTTCTACCAACTTGTTTACTTTTTTCATCTACTAAAACTTTTATGAAGTTCAATTCACCTTCTTCAGTATAGTCATTAAATGTTTTTAATACTGTATCAGTGTCGTCTATCATATCGTATTTTTTAGATATCCAAGGTAAAAATGAGCCTTGAACAAATGAAGACAGTAAACAGATTCCAAATACAATATGGAAAATATCCATACTTATTACGGCATCGCTCATTACTACCATCATAGCAAATGCTATTGCCGCTGCTCCTCTTAATCCTGCGAAAGATACAACTATCTTTTGATTAAGCGGAGACCTAAAAGGAGCTAATAGACCAAATACAGCTAATGGTCTCGCTACTATTGTCATAAAAATCATAATTATTGCTGCTACTCCAAAAGAAGCGATTAATTGATCCATCGACGATAGTAATCCCATCAAAAAGAATACTGCAATTTGCATAAGTCCTGTAAACCCGTCAAAAAAGTGAACCAAGTCTCTTTTTCCTTGAAAATCTTTATTACCAATAATAATACCAAATATATAAACTGCCAAATATCCATTTCCATTTAATTGATTAGTAATTGCATAAGTGAATAAAGTTATTGCAAATACAAAAATAGTTAGAAATCCGTCTTGTTCAAATGAATTTCTTCTCAAAATGAACATGAGAACATATGACATTATCACACCATTGACTATACCAAAAAAGAACTGTGTGAAAATCAATCTAAAGACAGAAACTTCACTTCCCGTAATAAGTGAAAGTGCAACGATTGTAAGCATGTAAGCCATTGGGTCGTTACTACCACTTTCCACTTCCAATAGTGAAGCAGAATTATACTTTAAGTTTAAATTTTTTGAACGAAGTATTGAGAATACACTGGCAGCATCAGTAGATGCTACGACTGAGCCTAATAAGAAGCTTTCTCTAATATCAAATTTTAATATATAAGTACAGAATATTGTAATGAATACTGCAGTAAAAAATACGCCTAAAGTACTTAAGATTATACTTTCCCTTGCAACTGGTCTTGCCATTTTCCAGTTCGTACCAAATCCACCATAAAACATTATTGCTATAAGTGAAATTGAAGCAATTTTTTCTCCTACTACAAAATTACTAAATTTATTATCAAAAAGACCGGTCATCCCAAAAATAATACCTAGTACAATAAATAGCAATAGCGATGGTAAGCCAATTTTATCAGAAATTTTATTGGCTAAAACTGCTAAAATAATAACTATTGAAACTAATAATACCTCCACAATACACCTCCTTTTAGTATTATAACATAAAAAATTTATGAGATAAGTAAGATTTGTGTAAAAACAAATTTCATCATTGGGACTTGAAAAAAATTCTAATCTGTGCTAATATCTTATAAGTGGTATGGCGGCATGGCCAAGTGGTAAGGCACGGGTCTGCAACACCCTCACCACCAGTTCAAATCTGGTTGCCGCCTCCATTATAAAAAGACTAAAAGAGTAATCTTTTAGTCTTTTTTGTTTGTCTAAATACATATCGAATGTTATAATGATTGTTAACAATTAATTTAGGAGGAATATAATGAAATTATTTAAAAAAGTAGCTTTTTTACTTGCAGCTTTCATGGTTTTAGCTAATCCTATTGCCTGTGCTGCTGAAGCAGTAGAAGCAGAAGTAACTGAAGTGCAAGAAGAACTGTACAGCAATTGGGCTATTCCAGCATTAAATGATGCCACTAAAACTGGTATCGATTATTTACTTGGTGATGAAAATTTAAAAGCTCAAATTACAGCTGAACAATTAAAACAACTTACTGACAATCTTAAAACTAAAATTGATGGAGAAAAATTAGCTGCTGATAAAAGTAACAAATCAATAGAAATCGTCGGTGAAGTTAATACTAGAGAAAATGTACTTAATGCAATTTTCAATATAGTAAGTAAATACGATACAAATGCACCTAAAGGTGAAGGCGTAGTAGAATACCTTGTTGAAAAAGGCGTATTACTTGGCGATGAAAATGGACAAAGATTAGAAGATGTCGCTACTGTCGAAGAAGCAATAATATTGGCAGATAGAGCTCTTACTAAACTTTTCAAGGAAAAAGGAGTTGCAGCTAAAGGTCTTTTCTGGAAAGTGGAAAATAAAGGAAATACTGTTTATATGTTAGGTTCAATACACTTAGCAAACTCTACGCTATATCCAATTAGACAAGAAGTTATAGATGCTTTTGAATCTTCAGATGAACTTTTCTTAGAAGTGGTTATGGATAATCCTGAAGGAATAGCATATCTACAATCTAAACAGTTATATGAAGAAGGCAAAACTTTAAAAGATGATATTGGTGAAGAATTATTTGCTGGTTTAGCAGAAATCTTTACACAAATAGGTTTAGATGAAGAAAGCTTAGGACAACTAAAACCTTGGGCAGTATATTTATCTCTAGCTAGTCTTTCAGCACAAGTTCAAGGCGAAACAGAAGGACCTACTACTCAAATTACTGGTCAACATGGAATAGATATGCATTTCCTAGATAAGGCAAATGATATGGACATGCATGTTGATGAATTAGAAAGTTACCAATTCCAAGCAGACTTATTTGACAATGTTCCAGTTGAAACTTATATTGAACTATTCCAACAAACAATAGACAATATTGCAAAAGCAGCTGAAAATCCAGAAGCATTTGCCGAAGAATCAAAAGAAGCTGCTGAAGCATTCCCTAAAATGCTTAAGGCATGGAAAGATGGAGATAGAAAAGCAATGGCAGAAATATTAGCTTCCGCTTCAGACGATCCACTTAACCAAGTAATTTTTGGTCAAAGAGACAAAAATATGGCTGACGGTATTGAAAAACTACTAAACTCAGACGAAAAGAAAACTTATTTCGTAATCGTTGGAGCAGGTCACTTAGCACCTGAAAACAGTGCTACTGGTTATCTGACAGAAAAGGGATTCAAAGTAGAAAACTTAAACATTAACTAATTTATTAAAGGACATCTTAAAAGGTGTCCTTTTTTGTTGCAAATAAATAAGAACCTCAAACGAGGTTCTTATTTTGGCAAAAATTATGGAGCGGAAGACGAGATTCGAACTCGCGACCCTCGCCTTGGCAAGGCGATGCTCTACCACTGAGCCACTTCCGCATTCTGTTTTTTTATGATTCTAATTGATATTTTACGGTTAACACTGAGATATTCTAACCTCGTTAGTACCACTGGTCCTTCATCGCCAAATCATAGATTTGGGATTTCGCTACATATTTAAGCCCTAGTTTAAATCTTTGATTTAAGTACAGGTCTAATGCAATCTGTTATCCAAGAGTGTTCACACGATTGGTTATAACAGTCTGCTGACCTACTACGCAATCATAGATTGCTGTTAGGTCAGGAACCCACTTCCGCATTCTGTTTTTCTATGATTCTAATTGATATTTTACGGTTAACACTACGGTATTCTAACTTCGTTAGTACCACTGGTCCCTTCATCGCCAAATCATAGTTTTACTAACTTTAATCTTACTTTATGACTTGACTACAAACATTATTTTACATCAAATGATAAATAAAATCAAGTAGATTTTAGCAAAAATTAAAAGTTCCACAATGACGTTGCCCTAGTTTAATTCAGACCCGCCCCTAAAGGTGGGTGACTTGTTAGAGAACTTCAAACGTCCACATAAAAGAGGCATGTTTTATTTCTCTAAACTACAGAATCCCTTATCTGATGTGTTGGTTGAATTAATGTAAAGCTATCGCTCATCGCAGAACCATCTAACAAAATTATATCCTAAATACTAGTT
Organism: Tissierellia bacterium; assembly: GCA_012728335.1. GTDB lineage: Bacteria > Bacillota > Clostridia > Tissierellales > Peptoniphilaceae > JAAYFG01. The sequence goes on from JAAYFG010000002.1 coordinate 7,562, forward strand.
TTCTACAAGTCTAGTTATTTTTTTCTCAACATTTACACTATGATGTACTCCCTACTAATTCCTCCATATCATTAGGTAAGCCAACTGACACTTCAACTTTATCTCCTGTGTATGGATCAATATAACTTATAAAATACAACTATAAATGCCTGCCTTTTCCAACTCTGTAAAAAACTTACGCTCTTCAGAAATCCGAGACTTAATGAGTCTCGCAAACAAACCCGAAATGATTCTGTTTTCAGGAGGGATGCCCGATAATGATCTTTTTCCACTGGATGAAATAGATGCTATCTAC
>JAAYFG010000025.1 GCA_012728335.1 Tissierellia bacterium
CCTGAAGACACTGTTACTCTGAGTAATATAGGGAATCATTGGGAGCTGGAAGATGATGAATTCTTCGTGGTAGGAGATAATCGGACACCAGGAGGTTCTAATGATTCAAGAAGTTTTGGACCAATTGATAGAAGCTCTTTAAAGGGAATTACTAGCATAAGATATTATCCCTTTGATGATAGAATAGGAAGTTTGAAATAGGGTGATGACAATGGAAAACAGTGGTAAAAGCGAAATATTAAGTTGGATACTAACTCTAGTAGCAGCAGTGGTTATAGCACTGATCGTTAGGACCTTTGTATTTAATATTGCTGTTGTAAATGGAAGTTCAATGGAAAAAACACTTCATGACAGGGATGTTTTGATAAGTAATAGAGCAGTTCTTTTTATTAGAAACCCTAAGAGAGAAGAAATTGTAGTATTCCACTCTCCTACAGATAATAAGAAACTAAATATAAAGAGAGTTATTGGATTGCCAGGGGAAACTGTTGAATTAAAAGATGGAAAATTTTATATAAATGGTGAAATATTAGCTGAAAACTATTTAGAAGATGATGCATATACGCTAAGTAATTCAGATGAATACTGGCAATTAGGTGAAAATGAGTACTTTTTAGTTGGTGATAATAGAAACCCAGGAAAATCTTTTGACTCAAGAGCTACTGGGCCTGTAAATAAAAGCGAAATAACTGGCATTACAGGATTGAGACTATTTCCATTCAATCAATTTGGTGGGATATAGTTATGAGCAACAAGAAAGACTTATTATTTACTATTGTTTTGTTGGTATTGGCATTAATCATTTCGTTAGCACTAAAGAATTTTGTATTTAATATTGCTATCGTAGACGGTGATTCTATGAATCCTACTCTTGAAAATGGTGAAATTTTAGTAAATAATAGAATATCACTTAAATTTTCTGATTTAGAGCGTGGGGATATAGTTATATTCAAATCTCCAGACATAAGAAAACAACTAAATGTCAAGAGAGTAATAGGTCTTCCTAGTGAATCTGTTACTTTGATAGAGGGCAAGTTTTACATTGATGATGAACTATTAATTGAAGACTATTTGGATGAGGATACATATACTTTAAATGACATAGGGTATCATTGGCAATTAGGAGAAGAAGAATACTTCTTAGTAGGAGATAATCGAGGATTAAATGAATCTCATGATTCAAGGGCAACAGGTCCTATTAATAAAAGAGAAATAACTGGAATAACGAAAATAAGAATATTCCCTTTAAATAAATTAGGGAGAATTTGATTATAGAAAGGATTAAAATGAGTACGAATAGACAAAAATTTATTAGAAACTTTTCAATAATTGCACATATAGACCACGGAAAGTCTACCCTAGCTGATAGACTTATTGAGACTACAGGTGCGCTGACATCGAGAGAAATGCAATCACAAGTTCTTGATAGTATGGACTTAGAAAAAGAAAGAGGAATTACTATCAAATTAAAAGCCGTTAGATTAGTTTATAAAGCTAAAGACGGTAATGAATATATGTTCAATTTAATAGACACTCCAGGTCATGTTGACTTTAACTATGA
>JAAYFG010000026.1 GCA_012728335.1 Tissierellia bacterium
ATCATAAAACTGTAGACAATTATATGAATGCAAAGATGAAGATAATAAAGAACCAAGATGAAAATGATTATATAGTTTTAAATTGGGATGATGCCCATTTGAGGGAAGTAGACACATCGAATGTGAATACTATAAAATGTAGTATTTTAGACGAACTTGAAGAAGGAATCTTCTTGAAAAATGATAAAATAGTGTATAAAAATGGTTCTTTAGAAATAGAAGTAATAGATACGACTAAAGTGAAGTTACTAGGGAAACACAATATATACAATATTATGTTCGTAGTAGCTGTATCGGTTATTATGAAAATAGATTTGAATAAAATGGCAGAAACTATTTACAATTTTCAAGGGCTTGAGCACAGACTGGAGTTTGTAAAAAACATATCTGGAGTTAATTATTACAATGATTCTAAAGGTACAAATCCTGATTCTACAATAAAGGCGATTGATGCTGTGGAAGAAAACATTGTTATAATTCTAGGTGGATATGATAAGAAAATAGACTTTACTGAACTATTGGAATATTCAAAAGATAAGGTTAAAGCCATAGTTACAGTTGGAGAAACCAAGTATAAGATTTATAATAAGGCTTTGGAACTCGGATATGAAGAAGTATACGTTGCAGAAGAGTTTAAAGAAGCTGTGTTGAAATGCAAAGAAATCGCACAGAGTGGTGATACAGTATTACTTTCACCTGCTTCAGCAAGCTGGGGTATGTTTAAGTCATATGAAGAGAGAGGAAATGAATTTAAGAGTATAGTTAACTCGTTGGAAGGAAATTAATAATGGGAGAAAAAAGAAGAAGAGCATTGGCCCGTAAATATGATGCTCCACTAATGGTAATAACTAGCTTGCTACTCATAGCAGGAGTAGTATTAGTTTTTAGTGCATCATGGCCAGAAGGGATTTCTAAACACGACAATGGTTATTTCTTTATTACCAAACATATAAAAAACTTAATACTAGGGCTAATTGCAATGGTATTTTGTATGAAATTCGATTATAGATATTATAAGAAACTAGATAAATTGATAATAGCAGTTGCACTTTTCAGTTACGCTTTGCTTTTTACAAGATTCGGTGATTCGAGGCTGGGTTCAAGCAGATGGGTACAGTTACCAGGATTTTCCTTTATGCCGTCTGATATAATGAAAGTTGCAGCTGTATTTGCATTGGCAAATCTATTATCAGGAAATAGAAAGTATAAAAAAGACTTTACTAAAGGGACTTTGCCTATAATCATTTATATAGCTATTCCTGTAGGATTGATAGTTATTAAAGACTTTGGATCAGCAGCAGTATTAGGTATATCTTTAATGGTAATGGCAATAATAGATGGTCTTAACTTAGCCCATTTAGTGCCTATGGCAGGTTTTTTCAGTTTATTAGTGGCATTCGCTTTAAATTCTGAAAGATTTGGATATAGAATTAAGAGATTAAATGTATTTTTAGATCCTTTTAGTGACCTATCAGACAAGGGATGGCAATTGGGAAATTCTTTACTTTCACTGGCACTTGGTGGAGTCAAAGGAGTAGGACTTGGAAAGGGTATGCATAAATATACATATATACCTCATGTCTATAATGACTTCATATTTTCAGTTGCAGGCGAAGAATTCGGTTTTATTGGTGCTACATCAATAATAGTACTATTTTTGGCGTTTGTGCAAAGAGGATTCACTATTGGCTTAAAATGTAAAGATAAATATGGTAAACTAGTAGCTATAGGTTTAACGACTATGATAGCAATTCAAGCGTTTTTAAATATTATGGTATCGATAGGAGCAGCACCAGTAACTGGTATAACATTACCTTTCATAAGCTACGGTGGTACTTCGCTTATTATAAATATGGCTTGTGCAGGAGTGCTATTAAATATATCTAAGAATAACAAGCAACGGAGATGAACAAATGAGATATATCTTATCAGGTGGAGGAACAGGAGGACATATATATCCAGCTTTGGCAATTGCGAATGAGATTGCCAGTAGAGATAGTGATGCAGAAATCCTTTATGTTGGGACTCCGACTGGGTTAGAGAAAGAATTGGCTACAAAAGAGGGATACCGGTATAAGACAGTAAGAGTTAAGGGGCTACCTAGAAAACTCAATGTAGAGTCATTTAAAGCTGGAATTGAGCTTTTAAAAGGTATGGTTGATGCAAAGGCAATCATAAAAGACTTTAAACCAGATGTTGTAATTGGAACTGGTGGATATGTTTGTGGACCAATTTTATTTGAAGCAAGCCGCAAGGGGATAATTACACTTATTCAAGAACAAAATGCTTTTCCAGGAATGACTAATAAGTTATTAGGAAGAAGTGTAGATAGAATAGCAATAGCTTTCGATGAAGCTAGAAAATACTTCAAGAATCCTGAAAAGTGCTTTATGTCAGGGAATCCTATAAGACATGAATTTGTAGTATTTGATAGAGAAAAGGGAATAGAAGAAAACAATTTAGATAGAAATTTAAAGACCATAGTGTGTTTTGGTGGAAGTGGAGGTCAAAGGTCAGTAAATGATGCGATGATAGATGCCATAAAAAACTTTAATGTAGAAGATGTTCAATTGATTCACATTACTGGGAAAGTACACTATGACAAGTTTATGAATAAATTAAAAGAAAATGAAATAGAACTAAGTAATAATATAAGGGTGTTGCCATATTCTTATAACATACCAAGTGTATTAAGTGCTGCAGATTTAGCAATAGTTAGCTCTAGTGCAATGACATTAGCTGAGATTTCTGCAATGGGCTTACCGAGTATTTTGATACCTAAAGCGTATACAGCAGAGAATCACCAAGAGTATAATGCTAGAGCATATGAAGATAAAGGTGCGTCTAAGGTAATACTTGAAAGTGAATTAAATGGCGAATTACTTTTTACTGAGTCTATGAAAATACTAAATGATGATGCTTTACTTAAAGATATGGGTGAAAAATCTAAATCTATTGCAAAAGTAGATGCAACGAAAATTATAGTTGATGAAATTGAAAAATTAGTTAATAGATCAAAAGGGTGAAAGTAAATGACCGACAAAAAAATAGTCAAAAAGAGAAGGAAAAAGAGGAGGAAAATTAAATACTTTAGAATATTCTTTCTTTTAGCGATATTTTTAGGGATATGTTACTTTATATTAAATCTTGGACTTTTTAAGATTTCAAAAATTGATGTAATGGGAAATAAAAAAGTGGAAACAGAAGCGATACTTGAGAAAACTGACTATTTAATGGGTAAGAGTATATTCTTCACTAGGAAAAGCACTGTTGAAAAGTCAGTGAAGTCAATTCCTTATGTTGACACAGTCAAAGTAAAAAAGAAGTTTCCGTCAAAGGTTGAGTTAACAGTAGAAGAGAGAAAACCTAGTATTATGATTCCTAATAAGGATAAATTTTTGCTTATTGATAGTACAGGGACATTTCTTGAAGAAGTGGAATCTTTTACCTATGATTTGACTATTATAGAAAAAATTGATTTAAATGGTGATCCTAAATCAGGAGATAAGATATTTGATTTTATAGTAGATGACAGGATAGATAACTTTTTGGAATTAGCTTTGAGTAAAAGTGTATTCAGCTATTTTGAAAAACTTCACTTTGATGAAAAAGAAACTGTTATAGATTTAAACAATGGCATAAAAGTCGCATTTGGAAGCTATAATAATATGGAGTATAAATTAGATGTACTTCAAAAAATACTTGACGATGTAGAAAAAGATGGTACAAATGCAACTATGATTTTAATGGAAGAGGGTCCTTATCCCGTACTTGTTACGGATTTCGAAAAAATAGATTGACTTAAGTGACCATTACCTATAAAATTAGGCTAAGGGTATATTTTTATATACAAAAGTGAAAGATAGACGTATCTTTCATTTTAATAATATGCATATTATTACGAAGGAGGATATTATATGTTAGATTTTGAGATTGATAATGAAGATTTCGCTAAGATTAGGGTTATTGGTGTTGGTGGTGGAGGAAATAATGCTGTTAACAGAATGATTCAAGCTGGTGTTAAAGGTATAGATTTCATCGCTGTGAACACTGACAGACAAGCATTAAAAGCTTCCTTAGCTAACAAAAAACTTCAAATTGGTGAAAAGCTAACAAAGGGACTTGGTGCTGGTGCAAATCCTGATATAGGACATAAAGCGGCTGAAGAGAGTTTAGAAGAAATTCGTGAAGCTCTTCAAGACACTGATATGGTGTTTATCGCAGCTGGAATGGGTGGCGGTACTGGAACAGGTGCAGCTCCAATAGTTGCGGATGTAGCAAAAGGAATGGGAATACTTACTGTAGGTGTTGTAACTAAACCATTTTCATTTGAAGGACAAAAGAGAAAAAATCAAGCAGAACGTGGAATAGCAGCACTTTTAGAAAAAGTTGACACACTTGTTACCATACCAAATGATAGACTTCTTCAAATAGCAGATAAAAAGACTACTATGAGCGAAGCTTTCGAATTAGCAGACGAAGTGCTAAAACAAGGTATTACAGGTATTTCAGACTTAATTAGCGTACCTAGTATGATTAACCTTGACTTTGCTGACGTTACAACAATCATGCAAAACAAAGGTATTGCACATATGGGTATTGGTCAAGCTGATGGTGATGAAAGAGCAACTGAAGCAGCTAGACAAGCAATTAAGAGTCCATTACTTGAAACTTCTATTGAAGGTGCAAAATCTGTACTTATTAATATTTCAGGTGGAGATGATTTAGGTATCTTCGAAATCAATGAAGCAGCTGATTTAATTAGATCTGCAGTTTCTGAAGATGCAAATATTATCTTTGGTGCTGGAATTGACGAGACACTTGACAATCAAGTTAAGATTACGGTAATCGCTACTGGATTCAACGAACCTGAAGAAAAAAGAACTTTCAAAATCGTAGATAAAAGCGATGATAAAGTTGTTGAAAACAAAAAAGAAAGCAAATCAGATGATTATGATCCAACAGGATTAAATATTCCTGATTTTCTAAAGAGATAAAACAAAAGTAAGCGTATCTTAATTGATACGTTTATTTTTTAATCATAGGAGTGATTAAATGAAATGCCCATTTTGTGGATATATAGAATCAAAAGTTGTGGATTCAAGACCGACAGACGAAGGACAAACTATACGTAGAAGAAGAGAGTGTATAGAGTGTGGAAAGCGATTTACGACATATGAAAAGATAGAAAAAGTGCCTATAATGATAGTTAAAAAAGATGGAAATCGACAAGCATATGACAGAAATAAAATTTTAAACGGCATGATAAGAGCATGTGAAAAACGCCCTGTGCCTGTTAGCGTCATAGAAGAAAGCGTTGATAATATTGAGAAATATATATATAATTCCATGGAAAAAGAGTTTCCATCAACACTTATTGGAGAAATGGTAATGGATGAACTGAAGAATATAGACGAGGTTTCATATGTGAGATTTGCTTCGGTATATAGACAGTTTAAAGATATCAATTCATTTATGGATGAATTAAAAAATATATTAAATGATAACGAAATGTAGGTATTAAATGGATTTATTTACACTTAATATGGAAAAGAATATAAATAAATATGCTCCATTAGCAGAGCGATTTAGACCAAGGAATTTAGATGAATTCGTTGGTCAAAGTCATATTGTAGGAGAGAATAAGTTTTTGAATAGACTTATTAAGTCGGATCGTATAATGTCAATGATTTTCTATGGACCTCCAGGAACGGGTAAGACGACTTTAGCAAGTATAATAGCTAATACTACCAATAACAACTTTGAAAAGCTTTCAGCCGTAACTTCAGGCGTAGGAGACATAAGGAAAGTAACTAGTATTGCTGAGGAAAATCTAAAACTATACAACAAAAAGACAATCTTGTTTATAGACGAGATTCATAGATTTAATAAATCACAACAAGATGCACTGTTGCCGTTTGTAGAAAAGGGAATAATAGTGCTAATTGGTGCGACTACAGAAAACCCATTATTCGAAGTAAATAGTGCGCTTTTGTCTAGATGTAGAGTCATAAGATTTAACTCAATAGACGATGAGGAGTTAAGAGGACTAATCTTTAAAGTTTTGAAAGATAAAGAAAGAGGTCTAGGTAATAGCAATATTGAACTTACCGAAGAAGCTATAGTCTTCTTATTAAACCATTCTGGAGGAGACGCAAGATATCTACTGAATACACTAGAAGTTGCTGTATTATCTACTGATCCAAATGAAGATGGTAAAATATATATTGATGGGCAAATAGTAAAAGAATGTTCAATTGAGAATAATATTAGATACGATAAATCAGGTGATGGACATTATGATACTATATCTGCATTTATTAAGAGCATAAGGGGAAGCGATCCTGATGCAGCTATTTACTGGCTTGCCAAGATGATTGAAGCAGGTGAAAATCCTAAATTTATTGCGAGACGATTAGTCATTTCAGCATCTGAAGACATTGGACTAGCAGACCCAAATGCTTTAGTAGTGGCAACTAGTGCTTTTGATGCAGTGAATTTAATTGGATTTCCAGAGGGTAGAATCCCTTTAGCAGAAGCAACTATTTATTTGGCGACTGCTCCAAAGAGCAATACAGCTTATGAAGCTATAAACAGAGCGATGGAAGACATAGCTTCAAATAAACTTTCTCAAGTTCCAGAACATCTAAAGAATATAAAGATAGATAAAAACACAGAACCTTATAAAAATCCTCATAAATATGAAGGTGGACTTATAAAACAAGATTATTTAGATAGTTCGAATAATGAAAAACAATTTTATTATCCCAAAGAAATAGGTTATGAAAAGTCAATTTATGATAGACTTGAAGATATTAGTAAAAAAATAAATACTGACGATGAGTGATTAATTGACAATGGGGATAAATGAATATATAATTGATTTTATTGATAAAACATTATAATAATTAATAATAAATATGGATAATTAGTCTTTCACAGTATTGCTGTGAAAGATTATTCGTATAGGAGGCTAAAAATGAGTACAGAAATTAGAAAAATAGTTGAAACTCCTTCTGATTTTATCGGAAAAGAGGTAGAAGTTGAAGGGTGGATTAAAACGTCAAGAGATTCAAAGACATTTGGTTTCTTAGGGCTCTCTGATGGTACTACTTTCAATCCATTGCAGATAGTTTATGACGAATCACTAGATAATTTTAAAGAAATAACTAAATTTCCTATCAGTACATCAGTAAAGATAACTGGTGTTGTAGTTGAATCGCCTAAAGCTAAACAACCAATAGAAATTCAAGCTAAAAATATTGAAGTATTAGGTCTATCAAATAATGACTACCCACTCCAAAATAAGAGACACAGCTTAGAATACATGAGAACTATTGCTCATTTAAGACCAAGAAGTAATACTTACTATGCAACTTTTAAAGTTAGAAGTATTCTTTCATATGCATTGCACAAATTCTTCCAAGATCAAAATTTCGTGTATGTGCATACACCGATTATAACTGCATCAGATGCAGAGGGCGCAGGAGAAATGTTCCAAATTACAACACTTGATTTGGATAAAGAAATTCCTAAGACAGAAGATGGAAAAGTTAATTATAAAGAAGATTTCTTTGGAGCAGAAACTAATCTTACTGTAAGCGGTCAGATGGAAGCGGAAGTATTTGCTCATGCTTTCAGAAATATATATACTTTTGGACCTACTTTTAGAGCAGAAAACTCTAATACTCCTAGACATGCAGCAGAATTTTGGATGTTAGAACCAGAAGTGGCATTTGCAGGACTTGACGATATCATGGACTTAAGTGAAGCTATGCTTAAATACGTTATTGAATACACATTGGAACATGCTAAAGATGAAATGAACTTCTTTAATCAATTTATAGATAAAACTCTATTGGAAAGACTAGATGTAGTTTTAAACTCTGATTTTGGTAGAGTTACTTATACAGAAGCTATAGACTTATTATTGGAATCTGGTAAAAAATTCAACTATAAAGTTGAGTGGGGAATGGATCTTCAAACTGAACACGAAAGATATTTGGCAGAAGAAGTGTTTAAAAGACCTGTTTTCGTAACTGATTATCCTAAAGATATAAAAGCGTTCTATATGAGACTTAATGAAGATGGAAAAACTGTTGCTGCTACAGACCTTTTAGTTCCAGGAGTAGGAGAACTTATTGGTGGTAGTGCAAGAGAAGAGAGATTAGATGTACTAGAGGAAAAAATGACTGCTATGGATATGGATTTAGAAGATTACTGGTGGTATTTGGAACTTAGAAAATATGGTACTACTAAACACGCAGGATATGGTTTAGGGTTTGAAAGACTTATTATGTATGTGACTGGAATGACAAACATAAGAGACGTTATTCCTTTCCCAAGGACAGTAGGTAGTGTAGACTTTTAGGAGGATGAAAATGGAAAAATATAATCCGCATGAAATAGAGAAAAAATGGCAAGACTTTTGGGATGAAGATGAAACTTTTAAATCAAGTGATGATTTATCAAAAGAAAAATTCTACGCATTAGTAGAGTTCCCTTATCCGTCTGCTGAAGGACTCCATGTAGGTCATCCAAGACCTTATACTGCCCTTGATACAGTTGCTAGAAAGAGAAGGATGGAGGGTCAAAACGTGCTTTATCCAATGGGATGGGACGCATTTGGACTTCCGACGGAAAACTATGCTATAAAGAATAAGATTCATCCTAGAATAGTAACTGAAAACAATATAGCAAACTTCAAAAAACAACTTAAGTCAATAGGTTTTTCATTTGACTGGTCCAAAGAAATAAATACTACAGATCCAAATTATTACAAATGGACTCAATGGATATTCCTAAAGATGTTTGAAAAAGACCTTGCTTATAAAAAAGAGATGCCTATTAACTGGTGTCCAAGTTGTAAAGTTGGACTTGCAAATGAAGAGGTTGTAGGTGGAGCTTGTGAACGTTGTGGAACACAAGTAATAAGAAAAGTAAAAAGCCAATGGATGCTTAAAATTACTGAATATGCAGATAGACTTATAGATGATTTAGACGAAGTCGATTATATAGAAAGAGTTAAAACTCAACAAAAAAATTGGATTGGACGTTCAATCGGTGCAGATATCAAATTTAAGATTGACGGTGTGGATGACGAATTAGAAATATTTACGACTAGACCTGATACGATTTTTGGCTCAACTTATATTGTAATTGCTCCTGAACATCCACTAGTTGATAAATATAAAGACAAAATTACTAATTACGATGAATTAATTGAGTATAGAGAAGCTGCAGCTAGGAAAAGTGATTTCGAAAGAGCTGAATTAGACACTGATAAAACTGGTGTTATGATTGATGGACTCTATGCGATAAATCCTGCTAATAAGAAGCAAATGCCTATTTGGATTTCAGACTATGTGCTTATGACTTATGGTACTGGAGCGATAATGGCAGTTCCAGGACACGACCAAAGAGACTATGAATTTGCAACTAAATTTGATATGCCAATTATTGAAGTAATAAGTGGAGGAGACATATCTAAAGAAGCATTCACTGATACTCAAAAAGGTACTTTAGTAAATTCTGATTTTCTAAATGGTCTTTCAGTTGAAGACGCAATTGAAAAAATGATAGAAACCCTTGAAGAAGAGGGTATTGGATATAAAAAAGTTAATTACAAACTTAGAGACTGGGTATTTTCTAGACAAAGATATTGGGGTGAGCCGATTCCACTAGTTCATTGTGATGAATGTGGTTGGGTTCCAGTTCCAGAAAATGAACTTCCAGTCTTACTACCATAAGTTGAAAGTTATGAGCCAAGTGACGATGGTGAGTCTCCACTTGCGAAGATGACTGATTGGGTTAGTACTACTTGCCCTGCTTGTGGAAAGCCGGCACATCGTGAAACTGATACTATGCCTCAATGGGCTGGGTCTTCATGGTATTTCTTAAGGTATATTGATCCACATAACAATGATAAATTAGCAGATCCTGAAAAGATTAATTACTGGATGCCGGTTAACTGGTACAACGGTGGTATGGAACATACTACACTGCATTTACTGTATTCAAGATTTTGGCATAAATTCCTTTACGATGTAGGAGTAGTTAATACTAAAGAACCTTATGCTAAGAGGACATCTCATGGTATGATACTTGGAGATGGAAATGAAAAAATGTCCAAATCTAGAGGAAATGTTGTAAATCCAGACGCTATAGTTTCAGAGTTTGGTGCAGATACTCTTAGAACTTATGAATTGTTTATAGGTGATTTTGAGAAGAGCGTTCCTTGGTCAGAAAATGGCGTTAAAGGCTGCAGAAGATTTTTAGATAGAGTGTGGTTATTGAAAAACATCGTAGTAGATGGAGATGAATACTCTAAAGAATTAGAAGTATTGATGAACCAAACTATTAAGAAAGTTTCAAATGACTATGAGACATTGAAGTTTAATACTGCTATAGCAGCATTGATGACACTTACTAATGAGTTCAATGCAAAAGGTGAAATCACTAGAAAAGAATTTAGAGATTTCTTGATTATGCTAAATCCAGTAGCTCCTCATATTACAGAGGAATTATGGACTCAATTTGAATTTGGTAGCTATTTAAATCGTGCTAAATGGGTTGAGTACGACGAAGCTAAAACTGTTGAAGATACGATTGAAATACCTGTTCAATTCAATGGAAAGGTAAGATTCAAAGTAGTAGTAGATAGGGATATTGAAAAGGATGCTCTTCATGATATAATTTTTGCTCATAAAGATTTTGAGAAAAATGTTGGTGATAAATCTGTATTTAAAGAAATTTATGTACCTGGCAGCATTTACAATATTGTAGTAAAATAGTTTAAATATAAGGCAGACTATGATTTTCGTAGTTTGCCTTTTTTTATGTATTGCATTGTCATCAATCACTTGTTACTTATAGTTATATATATTATAATAGTTAGTGGAACAGAGAAATATCGATAAGTATTTTCTTGGACTAATGGTAAACTATTAGTCAATTTAGGAGGTTTTTTTAATGAGTACAGCACATAATAATGCAAATATAGGGGATATTGCTGAAACGGTTCTATTACCAGGGGATCCTCTTAGAGCAAAATATATAGCAGATACATTTTTAGAAGATGTGGTACAGTTTAATACTGTAAGAAATATGTTTGGATATACTGGAACTTACAAAGGCAAAAAAGTTTCTGTAATGGGTTCAGGTATGGGTATTCCCTCTATCGGTATATATTCTTTTGAACTCATACATGAATATGGAGTGAAAAATCTGATTAGAGTTGGTTCTTGTGGCGCATATAATGATAAATTAGAGCTTTATGACATCATATTAGCTATCGGAGCATCTACTAACTCAAATTATGCTAGTCAATACAATTTAAACGGAACTTATTCTGCTACGGCATCATGGGAATTATTGTCTAAAGCAAAAAATGTAGCTGATGAAAAAGGAATAGAGACACATGTAGGAAATATTCTATCTTCGGATATATTTTATAATGCAGACTCAGATGCGTGGAAGAGATGGGCTGATATGGGTATCTTAGGTGTTGAAATGGAAGCATATGCACTGTACTGTAATGCTGCCAAAGCTGGAATCAATGCCCTTACGATCCTTACTGTTTCAGATTCATTAGTGACACAAAAAGAAACGACACCAGAAGAGAGACAAAATAGTTTCTCTAAAATGATGGAAATTGCATTAGGGATTATAGAATAATAAAATTAAGGAGTTATCACGATGTGGTAACTTCTATTTGTTTTTCATGAATGTTTTCATGAGAATGATATTGTGATAAAATAGAAAAGAAATTAAATGTGGAGAATGATAATGGATTATATTAATAGTTTAAATGACAGACAAAAAGAGGCATTATATCAAGACGAAGGAGCACTTTTAATCGTTGCTGGTGCAGGAAGTGGTAAGACTAAAGTCCTTACATCTAAAATTGCCTATTTGATAAAAGAAAAGAGAGTATTTCCAAGTAAGATATTGGCAATTACTTTCACTAATAAAGCTGCACGAGAAATGCAAGAAAGAGTTGAAAGCCTTTTAGGTGGAGATGTAAATTCCATGTGGATTGGTACTTTCCATTCAATTTGCGTTAGAATTTTGAGAAGGTTTATATCAAAAATAGGTTATGATTCCACTTTCACCATTTACGATACAACAGACCAAGTAAATGTTGTGAAAGAGTGTTTAACAGACATGAATTTATCGGATGAACTATATAAACCTAGAGCGATACAATCAAGGATTAGTATGCTAAAAAACTATATGATTTTACCAGACGATCAAGAAAAAATGGCATATTCTCAAGAAGAGAAAAAATTTGTTGAGATATATAGATTGTATGAAAAGAAAAAGAAGAAATACAATGCTCTTGATTTTGATGATCTTTTACTTAAAACAGTTGAGCTATTAAATAATGATGAAGAAGCTAGGGAATACTATCAAAATAAATTTGAGTATATATTTGTAGACGAGTACCAAGATACCAATGATATTCAATACAATTTAGTTAAAATATTAGCTGCTAAACATAAAAATATTTGTGTAGTAGGAGACTCAGACCAATCCATTTATAAATGGAGAGGGGCCAATATAGACAATATTCTAAATTTTGAAAAAGACTTTAAAGATGCTAAGACAGTATTGTTAGAACAAAATTATCGCTCCACTAAGAATATATTAAACAGTGCAAATACTGTAATAAAGAATAATTCAAAGAGAAAAGAAAAATCTCTTTGGACTGATAATCCTGAGGGCGAAAGTGTAATATATAAGTCTTTTGGTTATTCAGGTGATGAAGGTAGTGGAGTTATATCAAAAATTGCTGAATTGAGATTATCAGGAGAAAAATTCTCGGAGATGGCAATTCTTTATAGAACTAATGCTCAATCGAGAGTCTTTGAGGAAGAACTCATGAAAAATGGAATTCCCTATAAGATAATCGGAGGGTTAAAATTCTATGATAGAATGGAAGTTAAGGACATTGTAGCTTATTTGAGGCTTTCTCAAAACCCTGATGATAATATTTCATTAAAGAGAATAATAAATTCACCAAAACGTGGTATCGGTAAAGTTACCCTTGATAGACTTGATGCGATTTCAGAACAAGAGGGAATTTCCATATATAATGTACTTGAAAAAATAGAAGATTATTCGATATTCAATTCTGGAATAACTGGAAAGCTTAAACAGTTTTATGGATTGATTTCAAATATAAACTATAAAAAAGACACTATGGAAATAAAGGATTTGATTAATTTCATAATCAATCAAATAGACTATATCAACTATTTAAGCTCTGATGGAAGTATAGAGTCGATACAGAGAGTTGAAAACGTGCAAGAATTTGTTTCTGTTGCAGAAAACTATTCCAATGAAAATCCAGATGCCACTCTAGAAGATTTTCTTACTAATTTGGCTTTGATGTCTGATACTGAAAAGACAGAAGATGCTGATGAAGTAGTGACATTGATGACCATCCATAGTGCAAAAGGGTTGGAGTTCGATATTGTATTTGTAGTGGGGCTTGAAGAAAAAATATTTCCAAATGCTAGATCTCTTGAAGAAGATGAAGATTTAGAAGAGGAGAGAAGACTTTTTTATGTAGCAATGACTAGAGCTAGAAAACAGCTATTTATTAGCTCTGCTAAGATGAGAACTCTATACGGGCAAACAAATCCAACTATTGAATCGAGATTTATTGCAGAGATGGAAAACACTTATGTGGACAAATCGGAAGCAGTTAAGACAAAGAAATCTGATAAATTATATAGCTATAGTGATAGGACTTTTTCTGGTAACTCTTTTGTCCTTGACGATAAAGTGTTTAAAAAAGGAAGCGAAGGCTTAGAATTAAGTGTTGGAAATAAAGTTTCTCATAAAAAATGGGGTACAGGTACTATTACGATGATAAAGGAAGTACCAAATGATAAGCAGATTACGATATTATTTGATGAGAAGGGACTAAAGACTTTGATGTTATCTTTTGCACCTCTTAAAGTACTGGAGTAAGATATGAATAAAAATGAGAAGATGATTGAGTTAATCAATCGTTTAAACGAATTAAATTATCATTACTATACTCTCGATGAACCACTAGTGAGTGACAGAGAATATGATGTGCTCTATGATGAATTGAGAGAATTAGAATCTGAGTTGGGGACTGTACTAGAAAATTCTCCAACTATTAGGGTTGGTGGTGAAGTACTTGATTCTTTCCAAAGACACTTTCATATTGCGCCACTATATAGTTTAGATAAATCTCAAGATTTTCAGACACTCATAAATTGGGAAAATAGAATTGAACGTATAATTAATGAGTATGATATGACCAATAGTACTAAGACTCCTGAATTGGAATTTGTTGTAGAATTGAAATTTGATGGATTAACTATAAATTTAACTTATGATAATGGTAAACTAGTTGCAGCTTCTACTAGAGGTAATGGTACTTTTGGAGAAGACATACTAGAACAGATATTGAGAATCTATTCAATTCCTTTGGAAATAGAATTCAAAGGCAAAATGGAAGTACAGGGAGAGGGAATTATGCCGCTTTCTGCACTTGAAAAATATAATGAGACACATGAAGAGCCATTAAAAAATGCTAGAAATGCTGCTGCTGGTGCATTAAGAAACTTAAATCCCAATGTAGTTAAAGAAAGGGGAATTGATGCTTTCTTTTATAATATTGGATATATTGAGGGAATGCAGTTTGAAACAGACAGTGAAATGAAAGACTTTCTAGTGAAGAATAGATTTAAAGTAAATAGTATTTACACACATTGCAAGAACATGGATGAAATAACTCAAGCTATCAATAATATAGAAACTAAGAGAGATTCTTTTGATTTTTTAATAGATGGTGCAGTAATAAAAGTAGATTCTTATAGATTAAGAGAAATACTGGGTTTTACAAATAAATTTCCAAGGTGGGCAATAGCGTATAAATATGAAGCTGAAGAGATTTCCACTAGGCTTTTAGAAGTGCAGTGGAATGTAGGACGAACTGCCAAAGTTACTCCAAGTGCAATATTGGAGCCAGTTAATATAGGCGGTGTAACGGTGTCTAGGGCGACTTTAAACAATTATGATGATATTGAACGAAAGAAACTTAGAATTAATTCCAGAGTGCTTATAAGACGTTCTAATGATGTTATTCCGGAAGTACTAGGGACCCTTCCAACTGAGGAAGAAACTTATGAGATAGAACTACCGAAATACTGTCCTGCTTGTGGATCTGAACTGTATAAAGATGGTGTTCATATTTTTTGTCCTAATACACTTTCTTGTAAGCCTCAACTGATTTCTAGACTTACTCATTTTGCGTCAAGGGATGCTATGGACATTGAAGGATTGAGTGAGAAAACCATTGAGAAATTATTAGAAACTATAGACTTAAGGGACATTACTCAAATCTATGAATTAGAATATGATGATTTAATCAAAATAGAGGGTTTCAAGGAAAAGAGAAGTAATAATTTGCTTAAAGCCATAGATAAAAGTAAAGATGTAGATTTAGGTAGTCTAATATTTGCTTTAGGAATTAAAAATATAGGAGTTAAGTCTGGTAAAGACTTAGCAGACCATTTTAAATCTATGGAGTCACTACAAAATGCAAGCGTAGAAGAACTAAGTAGCGTTGAAGGAATAGGAACTAAGACTGCAGAACTCATTGAAGAGTTTTTCCACGACGATACTATTCATAGGAGTTTAGATAGATTATATGAACTTGGAGTTAAATCACATTATGAAGACACGAAAAGTGACGAAGTAAGCTTTTTCACTGATAAGACATTTGTAATTACAGGCTCTTTTGAAAATCTTAAACGAAATGATATAAAATCTATAATTGAGAATAATGGTGGAAAAGTATCATCAGCAGTAAGTAAGAATACAGATTATTTGGTAATGGGTGAAAAGCCTGGTTCAAAATATGATAAAGCCATGGAACTAGGTATTGAAATCATAGATGAAAACAGAATAAATGAATTGATAAGTGAGGTAAAATAATGGAACTAGATAAAATTAAACACATAGCTAGTATTTCACAACTGAGTTTTAGTGATGAAGAACTTGTTTCATTCTCTAAGGAGTTTAACGACACATTTGAAATGATTAAGACAATATCAAATGTAAATACTGAAGGAGTAGAAAACACTTATTCAGTAAATGTAGTTCCGACTACTATGAGAGAAGATATAGTGAAACCTAGTCTTTCAAATGAAGAAGCGACTAAAAATACTGTAGAGAAAAAATATGGATACTTCAGTATTATAAAATACGTTGAATAGAGGTGAAAATGTGAATATATTAGATTACTCAGCAATTGAATTAGTAGATAAAATTAAATCTGAAGAAATCAGTGCATTGGAAGTAGTAAATGAATATATAGGGTCTATAGAGAAATCGATGGATTTAAATGTATTTATCAGTACTAGATTTGAAAGTGCCAGAGAAGAAGCGGCGAAAGTCGATGAGAGAATAAAAAAAGGTGAGAAATTAGGAGCATTGGCAGGACTTCCTATAGTTCTAAAAGACAATATTGTAGTTAAAGATGAGATTACTACTTGTGGCTCAAAAATGCTTGAGAATTTCAACTCTCCATATAGTTCTACTGTATACGAAAAAATTGTTGAAGCAGATGGAATTGTATTGGGAAAAGCAAATATGGACGAATTTGCTATGGGCTCAACTACTAGAAATTCATATTTTGGTCCTACGAAGAATCCATTGAATGCAGATTTGATTCCAGGTGGTTCATCTGGTGGTTCTGCAGCAGCTATAGCAGCGAATAATGGTATAATTGCAGTTGGATCAGATACTGGTGGTTCAGTAAGACAACCGGCATCGTTTTGTGGAGTCGTTGGAATTAAACCTACTTATGGTTCTATTTCTAGATTTGGTGTAGTTTCCATGGCGAATACATTTGACCAAGTGGGAACTATGGGAAGAAATGTAAAAGATGCTGCAATACTTTTAAATACGCTTATTGGAACTGACGAAAATGACAGCACCGCATTGGGCAATAAAGAGTTTAAACTAGACTTTAACTTTAACGATGAAGAATATCTAAAAAATATAAAGATAGCTATACCTAGTATTTTTATGGAAATTGAACTTGAAGCAGAAGTAAAAGCAGAGTTTGAAAAAGCAATAGAAATACTGAAAGCTAACGGTGTGGAAGTAAAGGTAGTGGAAACGGAATATTTGAAATATTCTACTGAAGTGTATCATTTACTTGCCAATGGAGAAATCTCGTATAATCTATCTAGATTCGATGGAATCAGATATGGATATAGAAGTGAAAAATACACGGATATAAGTGAATTATATAAATTTTCCAGATCAGAAGCATTTGGAGACGAAGTAAAAAAGAGAATTATGGTGGGAACTTACATCATGAGCCAAGAAGCATCAGAAGAATTCTATAAAAAAGGCTTAAAATTAAGAACTCTTATTAAAAATGAGATAGAAAAAATCTTTGAAGACTATGATTTCATATTATCTCCAACTAGTTCTATTATGCCATTTGCAATAGATTCAGACATTTCTAATATAGAAATCTATAAATCGGATATATTTACAGTGCCAACTAATATTTTTGGTGGATGTGGAATGAGTGTACCTATGCCAAAATTAGAAAATGGACTTTCTGTAGGGATTCATTTTATGGGTAATAGATTTGACGATGCAAATCTTATAAAAATGGGAATTGCATTTGAAGGGTTGGTGAAATAAATGAGATATAAAACCATTGTAGGACTTGAAATACACGCTCAATTAATGACGAATACAAAGGCGTTTTGTAGCTGTAATAACGAATATGGTAATGATCCTAACACAAATGTGTGTCCAATATGTCTAGGAATGCCTGGAGCGCTTCCAGTGCTTAATAAAAGTGTAGTTGATTATTCAATAAAAGCTGGACTGGCGTTTAATTGTGATATAAATAAAGACTCGAAGATGGATAGGAAAAACTATTTTTATCCTGACTTAACGAAGGGATATCAAATCTCACAACAAGATACACCGATATGTGAAAATGGATATATAGAAATCACTGGTGATTCCGGTGAACCTAAAAAAGTTGGACTTATTAGAATTCATATGGAAGAGGATACGGGTAAATCTATACACACTGACGATGAGAAGACATTGGTTGACTACAATAGAGCTGGTGTTCCACTTATAGAAATAGTTACCAAACCTGAAATCAATTCAGGAAATGAAGCAAAAGAGTTTTTAGAGAGTCTAAGAGCTACATTGAAATACATTGATGTATCAGATTGTAAAATGGAAGAGGGCTCTTTGAGATGTGACGTAAACGTAAATATAGTTGATACTGAAACTAACACGAGATCAACTATTGCAGAAATTAAAAATCTAAACTCTTTTAGAGCAGTTGAGAAAGCCATAGAATTTGAAACTAATAGACAAATTGCAATGCTGGAAAATGGAGAGACAGAAGTTAAATCGACTAGAAGATGGGACGATTCTGTAGAAGAAACTATTCTCATGAGAGAAAAGCTTGTTCAAGAAGATTATCGCTTTGCATCAGAAGGTGATTTAATGACAGTTGAACTATCAGATGAAGATATTGAAAGAATTAGAGCAACACTTCCAGAGCTAATAGCAGAGAAAAAAGCTAGATTTATGTCTGAATACGATTTAAATGACTATGATGCAACTGTTTTGACGGCAGATAGATCACTTTCGAAATACTATGAAGAATTGGCAAAAGTAAATAGCAATTATTCACTAGTGTCTAATTGGGTAATAAATGAATTGCTTCGTAGAGTTGAAAGTGAAGAGTTTACTACTGATGAGATTAAATTTTCAGTAAGTGATTTCAATGATTTATTAAATCTTGTTGAATCCAATAAAATAAACAACAACACAGGAAAAAAAGTGTTTAGAGAGATGTTTGAAACAGGAAAATCTCCAAATACTATAGTTGAAGAACAAGGACTACTTCAAATAAGTGATACGAGCTTTATTGAAGAGGCTGTAGACAAGGTGTTAAGTGATAATCCACAATCGATTATAGATTTTAAAGCTGGTAAGGATAGAGCATTAGGATTTTTAGTTGGTCAAGTTATGAAAGCCACTAAAGGGAAAGCGAATCCTCAAATGGTAAATGAATTGTTGTCAAAGAAAATGAGTGAATAAAAAATACCCCAACAGATTACTGTTGGGGTATTTTAGAATAATTGCATTAGAACGAAATAAACCCTATTTGCAAAGAATAGGGTTAATGTAATTGGATATTCACTTTTATTAGATAGCTCTTTCTACTTTTCCAGATTTTAAGCATCTAGCACACACATTGATTTTTTTAGGTGCACCATTAACCATTGCTCTTACTGATCTTATGTTAGGAGACCAACTTCTAGAACTTTTTCTATTTGAGAAAGATACTTTTTTACCAAATACTTTTTGTTTTCCGCAAACTTCACATTTCTTTGCCATTATAAAGCACCTCCTTATATGCAATAAATCATAATTATGCATTATTAACATCACTTATTCTATCACATGAAAGTTATACTTGCAATATTTTTCTCGTATATCTGGATTTATTTATTTGAAAGATACTAATATTGGCGAAATCTTTTGCAAATATCTATGAGTATGGTAAAATAACTATATAAACTTGTTTACAAATACATTTATAAATAATATGGAAAGAAATTGACAAAAAGGAGGAATTACGATTGTCTGCAGAAATAGTTAATGACTTAGGAAAAGTAATAATAGAGGATAGTGTAATAGCTAGTATTGCAGGAATTGCTGCTATGCAGAGCTATGGAATTGTAGGAATGGCATCTAAAAATGCTAAAGACGGAATTTTTGAATTATTGAGATTTGATTTCATGTCTAAGGGAATAGATGTTGAGGTGGTAGATAATAGTATAAATCTGGATTTACACGTAATTCTAGAATATGGTGTAAAAATATCAGTTGTTGCTCAGAATATTATCGACAATGTGAAGTTTAATGTTGAAAGTATAACCGGCTTACGAGTTGACAATATCAATGTCCTTGTACAAGGTATAAGAGTTGACAAAAAGTAGGAGGGTTATAGTTGAATATTGAAAGAATTGATATAGATTTGTTAAAACAGCTTCTAGTTGGAGCTGCTAATAATCTTGTAAATAATCAGGAAGAAGTTAATGAACTTAATGTTTTTCCAGTTCCAGATGGGGATACTGGTACTAATATGTCATTGACGATTAAATCAGCAATTAAACTTATGGAAGAAACTGAATCAAATTCTGTTACGGATGTTGTAAAAGCATTTAGTAAAGGATCTCTGATGGGAGCGAGAGGTAACTCAGGAGTTATATTATCTCAATTATTTAGAGGTTTTGCAGATAGTTTAGATGCAGGTAAAGAATATATAAATATAGATGATATAGCAAAAGGTCTTAACAGTTCAGTAGTTACTGCTTATAATGCAGTAATGAAACCTACGGAAGGAACAATACTGACTGTAGCTAAGGACATTGCTAACTACTCTAAGAAAATCTATAAAAGAGAGAAAGATATAAAGTCATTTATAGGAAAATTGATTGAAGAAGGAAACAAATCACTAGATAGAACTCCAGATTTACTACCTGTACTTAAACAAGCAGGAGTTGTAGATGCTGGAGGTAAAGGCTTGCTTTGTATTATCGAAGGAGTCTATAAAGTATTAGATGGAGATACTTCAATACTTAGTTCCAACGGAGCTAGAGAAACAGTTAAAAAAGTTGCTCCAAAACGTGAGCACATTGATACTGATGACATTGAATTTGGATATTGTACTGAATTCATAATTCAAAGTGATGAAGCTGGAGTTAGTAAATCAAATCAACTAAGAGAAGAACTTAGTGAGATTGGTGACTCTATAATGGTTGTTGGAGTTGATGATATTATCAAAGTTCACTTCCACACCAATAATCCTGGAGTAGGAATTGAAAAAGCACTTAAACTTGGATTTTTAAAAGATATTAAAATTGACAATATGAGACTTCAACATGAGGAAGTTCTATTCTCAGAAGAAGAATACAGCCATAATCACGATCATGACCACAATCATTTTGAAGAAGTGGAAGAGCCGACAGAAAAGAAAGACTTTGCATTTATTAGTGTTTCTGCTGGTGAAGGTTTTACTGAAGTATTTAAAAGCCTACATGTCAGTCATATAATTACTGGCGGACAAACTATGAATCCTAGCACAGAAGATATAATACATGGAATTGAAAAATGTAATTCAGATAATATATTTATACTTCCAAATAACAGCAACATCATATTGGCTGCAGAACAAGCTAAGAGCATTAGTGACAAAAACATCTTCATTATACCTACAAAAACCATTCCTGAGGGAATTACAGCTCTTTTAAGCTATAGTGAAAGCCTATCTCCTGAAGAAAATTATGAAGTTATGCTTGAATCCATTCAAGGGATAAAAAGTGGTGAGGTAACTTTTGCAGTTAGAGATACTGAATTCAATAGTACTGTAATTACAAAAGGGGATATAATAGGCATAACTGGAAAAGATATTGTAGCTAAGGGAAAAGACCCAATTGAAGTAACAGAAGCGCTTATCGAAAAGATGTATGATGATGAAATGTCAATGATAAGTCTTTACTATGGAGAAGATACTTCTGTAGAAGATGCTGAAAAACTAGAAGAAATCATAAGTGAAAAATATGATGATTTAGATGTTGAATTAATATATGGTGGACAACCACTATACTATTATATAGTTTCGTTAGAATAAATTTTTCAATACAACCCTACTTTACAGTAGGGTTTTTTGTGAGGTGGAAAAGTGAGTGATTTAAATCGTTCGATAAAAAATCTTAAGGGAGTCGGACCGAAAAAACTGGAGTTATTAAATAGACTTGGAATAAATACTATTGAAGACCTACTGTATTACTTTCCGAAATCATATGAAGATTTCTCGAAGATATCAATGCTTGGAGATTATTTTAATGATGAAAAAAACTTGTATAAAGTCAAAATAATCACTCCTGGACTAGTTTCAAGAGTGAGAGGAAACATGACTATATTAAAATGTGACATAACAGATGGAGTTACTAATGGAGAATTAGTATTCTTTAATCAACACTTTTTGAAACCACAATTATACTCAGGAAGAGTTATATATGTAAGTGCAAAACCTAAGTACAACAATGGCAGAATTCAATTAACTAGTCCGAAAATTATAGATGAAAAAGAAGTTAATAGTGGGCTACTACCAGTATATGGATTGACTAAAGGGATTACCAATAATGAGCTTAGAAAATTTACTAAATCGGCAATAGATTTATATGTAAATGAATTGGAAGAGGTACTACCTAGTGAAATGACGGCAGAATACGGGTTAGCACCTATTCAATATGCAGTGAGAAATATCCATTACCCTAAAGATGAGAAAACATATGCTATTTCAAAGAGGAGACTAGTTTTTGAAGAGCTATTAGTTCTTCAACTGGCATTGTTTAAATTGAAAAGTGGAAATGATAGGTATTCTAAAGGGATTGTATTCAAAGAAAACACTCTATTAAATGACTTTATAGAGTCATTGCCTTTTAAACTTACTAATGCACAGAATCGTGCACTTAATGAAATCCTTATCGATATGAAAAGCGATGCTAAAATGAATAGACTATTACAGGGAGATGTAGGCTCAGGTAAGACTATAATAGCAGTACTGAGTATGTATTTTGCAGTATTAAATGGGTATCAATGTTCAATGATGGCACCTACAGAGCTATTGGCAAAGCAACATTATATATCGCTGTCTGAATACTTCAAAGATACTGGATTAAATGTCGTCTTATTAGTAGGAAGCACGCCTAAAAAAGAAAAAGAGCATATATACGGTGAATTGAAAAATGGTAATATAGATATTATTATTGGAACTCACGCGCTAATTCAAGATGGAGTCAATTATTCAAATCTAGGTTTGACCATTACAGATGAACAACATAGATTTGGAGTAGAACAGAGGAATCGACTAAATGCTAAAGGTGAAAATCCAGATAATTTGGTTATGACGGCGACTCCAATTCCTAGAACACTTGCACTGATATTATATGGAGATTTAGATATTTCTATTATTGATGAATTACCTCCAAATAGAAAATCTATTGAAACTTTTGTAGTCAATACAAGCTATCAAGCTAGAATGGATAAATTTGTCATAAAACAAATCGATGATGGAAGACAAGTATATGTAGTTTGTCCACTTATAGAAGAAAATGATATGCCTTTGAAATCAGCTGAGGAAATTTATAATTACTATAAAAATAGATTTAAAGATAAAACCGTTAAATTGCTTCACGGAAAGATGAAGACCGACGATAAAAATACTACTATGGAAGATTTTGTAAGTGGAAAAGTAGACATTTTAGTTTCAACTACAGTTATAGAAGTTGGAGTAAACGTACCTAATGCCAATCTAATGCTGATATACAATGCAGATAGATTTGGATTGTCTCAATTACATCAGTTGAGGGGAAGAGTAGGTAGAGGAGAATATCAATCATACTGTGTTTTAATAAACGATAATAGAAGTGAAATAGCATATAAGAGAATGAAAGTAATGGAAAGCTCTGATGATGGTTTCTATATAGCAGAAAAGGATTTGGAATTAAGAGGTCCAGGAGAGTTTTTTGGCACTAGACAACATGGAATACCAGATCTTAAAATTGCCAATCTTGCAACAGATATGGAGTACTTAAAAGAAATACAAAATATTTCTTCTGAGATATCAAAAGAGATTTATGAAGAGAACAACTCAAAATATGATAGATTAAAATTAAAAGTAGATGCTTTACTGTCTAAATGTGAAGAAATCGGTACTAATTAATTGTTAAAACAATAGAAATGTGGTATTATTATAATATTATAGGAGGAATAGTTTGAGAATTATATCAGGTGAAAGGCGTGGGCTAAAGCTCATTTCGCCAAAAGATGAAAAAACTAGACCAACAGAAGATAGAATAAAAGAATCTGTTTTTAATATCATAGGCTATATTGCAGAGGACTCTATAGTCCTTGATGCATGTTCAGGCACAGGGAGTATAGGACTAGAATTTTTAAGTAGAGGTGCAAAAAGCGCTTATCTAGTTGAGAATAATAGACAGAGTGTGAAAGTCATCAAAGACAATATAGCAAAGTCTAAATATGAAGATAAAGCTAATTTAATTAATGGTGATATCGTTTCAACATTAGACAAACTGTCAAAGAAAAACATTTCGTTTGACTACATATATATTGATCCTCCTTATGATAGAGTAGATATCTATGAAAGTGTCCTCGACAGTATCCATAAGCATAATATGCTAAAAGAAAATGGACTAATCATATTAGAGACTGTTGAAGGTACAGATATTTCAAACATAAAATTGTATGAGATTGTTGATACTAGAAAGTATAGGTCGACAAAACTAATATTTCTGAATGGAGAAAAATGATTATGAAAGTTATTTATCCTGGTAGCTTTGATCCAGTAACTAAAGGTCATATAGACATAATAAAAAGGGCACAGAAGATCTTTGGAGAGGTTATTGTTGCTGTATTGGTAAATAATAGCAAAAATAGTCTTTTCACCATAGAAGAAAGAGTAGAGCTTTTACAAGACGCTTTAAAAGATATTGAAAATATTGAAGTGGATACTTTTTCCGGTCTTTTGATAAACTATACTGAATCAAAAGGCTGTAATAGAATTATAAGAGGACTTAGAGCTATCTCAGACTATGAGGTAGAACTTCAAATGGCACTAGCTAATAGATCGCTGAATGGAAATGTTGAAACAGTATTCTTAGCGTCAAGCCCAGAGTTCAACTTTTTAAGTTCCAGTATAGTAAAAGAAATCGCCAGTTTTGGCGGGGATGTAAGTGATTTAGTTTCAAGTTCTGTTAATGAAGCATTAAAAGAAAAATATAAGAATATTAAATAGGAGGAGTAGCATGGATATTTTAAAGTTGTTAGACGATATGGAAGAAATTGTAGAAACTGCCAGCACAATACCTTTTTCAGGTAAGACGGTTATTAATAAAGAGGAACTTTTAGAAATAGTACAAACACTAAGAGTAGGTCTTCCAGATGAAATCAAACAAGCTGCATGGATTAAAGAGGAAAGAGACAGAATCATTAAAGAAGCAGAAGCAGAAGCTCATGAAAAAATCAGTTTGGCTCAACAAAAAGCTGCTGAATTAATCGATGAAAGTGAATTGATGCAAGAAGCTACTAATCAAGCGGAAAAATTAATAAACAATGCACAAGCTGAATCTAAACAGATTAGAGAAGGTGCAAGAGATTACGCAGACCAAATTCTACAAAACACTCAAGAGAATTTATCTGAAGTAATTAAACTACTTAATGAAAATAGACAAGAATTAAGAGATTAAAAAGACATTGTGTTCAATGTCTTTTTTTAACTGTATAGGAGGATTTATTTAGTAATGGGCAGAAATGCGTTTAATGACAAAAATTATAAACTTTCAGATTATTTAAAATTCATACTTCCATCACTATTTGGAATAATACTTTTGATGTTTCCCATTAATTATGGTGGTAAAACCACTATTTTTGTAGCAGTATTTGCAGATTTTATGACTACTACATTTGCAGATATAATCCCTACAATAGTATTAAGCTTTATAGGGATAACTGCTATAATAAGCTTGTTACACAAGTTTTTTAGATTTGTGGCAATTGATAATAGCGACTATTTCAAGAGTATTTTTGATGTGTCTTTACCTTGGGTTATTGTAAGACTCATTGGATTTAGTATTGCGTTTATGACATATTTTAAAATTGGTCCAGAATGGATACAATCTGATAATACAGGTGGACTCATTCTCTACGATTTAATAGGAAGTCTGTTTACTATGTTTTTTATAGCGGGTTTTTTACTTCCACTATTAACTGATTTTGGACTATTAGAATTTATGGGAGCGCTACTGACTCCAATAATGAGACCTTTTTTCAATTTACCTGGCAGATCTTCTATTGACTGTGTAGCATCATGGGTAGGAGACGGAACAATAGGTGTTGCTTTGACTAATCAACAGTATATCCAAGGTTACTATACATTGAAAGAAGCGGCAATTATTTCTACTACTTTTTCAGCTGTATCTATAACTTTCTGTTTAGTAGTACTTAATCAAGTAGGATTGACAGATTATTTTGGCCCTTATTACTTAACTATAGTTTTAACTGGAATAGCAGCGGCTATAATTATGCCGAGAATTCCACCACTATCTAAGAAAAACAATACTTATTTCGGTGGTAAGAGTGCAGATTTAGGTGAAGATGTACCTAGTGGTTTTTCCAATTTTCAATGGGGGACGCATTTAGCAATAGAAAGTGCAAGAAAAAACATGAGTTTTTCTAGATTTATAAAAAATGGAGTAATGACTATTTTAGATTTATGGCTAAGTGTATTGCCAGCAATAATGGCATTTGGTACTATAGGATTAATAATAGCAGAGTATACTCCTGTGTTTACATGGTTAGGCAAACCATTCATTCCACTTTTAAACATCATGAAAGTCCCATATGCTGAAGAGGCATCAAAGACGATTATGGTTGGCTTTGCAGATATGTTTTTGCCTTCCGTTATTGGTTCAACTATCCCAAGTGAAATGACGAGATTTATAGTAGCGACCCTTTCTGTTACACAATTAGTATATCTATCAGAAGCAGGAGCCGTTATATTAGGCTCTAAAATAGAGATATCGGTGCTGGATTTATTCCTTATCTATATTGAAAGGACATTAATAAGTTTACCGATAGTAGTTATTGCAGCAAACATTATTTTTTGAGGTGTCAAGATGATAAAATATTCCGATGTTTTAGATGCTAAAAACAGAATAGACAAGTATATATACAAAACTCCACTGATAAAATCAGGAGTACTTAGTAATGAGCATAGAAATGTATATTTAAAACTAGATAATCAACAGAACCAAAGATGTACAAAACTTAGAGGTGCTTTTAGCAAACTTACAAGTCTATCTGAAAATGATATTAAAAAGGGCATTTCTGTAGTGTCTTCAGGTAATCATGGCATAGCGATTAGTTATGCTGCCAGCGTATTGGGAATAGACAATGTGAATGTGTATATTCCAAAACCTACTCCAAAAACTAAAGTCGATAAGATAAAAAGCTTTGGAGTGAATATACATTTAATAGGCGAAAATTACGATGAAGCATACTCAATAGGTAAGTCTATTATTGCTGAAAAGGGAGAACTATTTATAGATTCCAGTTCAGACGTTGAAGTCATTGCAGGTCAAGGGACTGCTGGTATAGAAACGTTTGAAGACCTAAGTGATATCGACGTTGTATTAGTTCCAATAGGTGGTGGAGGAATACTTACAGGAATTAGTTTAGCAGCAAAACATTTCAATCCTCAAGTGGAAGTAATAGGAGTTCAAACGGCAGCTTGTCCTGCCATGGTTGCAGCAGTTAGAGACAATGTGTTTTATGGTGAATATCCTACTGAAGATTCTATATGCGAGTCGTTAGTTGGTGGAGTTGGGGACATTCCATTTGAAATGGCAAAAGAATGTATAGATGACTTTTTAGTAGTGGAAGAAGAAGACATAAAAAAAGCTATTAAACTATTGGCATTGGAAGAAAAAACTATAGCGGAAGCTGGTGGAGCAATATCAGTAGGTGCTTTGATAATAAATCCAGAATTGTTTAAGGGAAAAAATGTTGTTGCAGTTATCACAGGTGGCAATATAGATAAAGAATTATTAGAAGATATAATCTGTTCAAAATAGGCATATAATAAGACATTTGTGTGATTTTTATGCAAATGTCTTTTTTGTATAAATATTAATTTAACTTATGAAAATTATATGAAAAGTTGCTAATTGCAAAGGCTTATATGGTATAATGAATGAGTATAAAACTAGAAAGGTGAAATGCATGGAATTGTGTAAAAGAAACGAGCATATAAACATTATTGAAGAGATAATTCCAGATAGCATCGCTGAAGAATTAGGGATTGAGCCTGGCGATGAATTGTTATTAATTAATGATCAAAGTGTATTAGACATTATTGATTACAAATATATGATAAATGATGAAATTATTAATATGGATATAAAGAAGCCAAATGGTGAAATTTGGCAATTTGAGATAGAAAAAGAGTATAGCGAAGACCTAGGAATAGAATTTACTAATCCACTGATAGATAAGGCTAAAAATTGTCGAAACAAGTGCATCTTTTGTTTTATTGACCAATTACCGCCAAATATGAGAGAAACACTGTATTTTAAGGATGATGATTCAAGATTAAGCTTTCTTCAAGGGAATTTCATTACTCTTACTAATATGAGTGAAGAAGAGATAGACAGAATAATTAAATACCATATATCTCCGATAAATATTTCTGTTCATACGACAAACCCTGATTTGAGAAGAGAGATGTTAAACAATAAGAATGCTGGAAAAATAATGGAGTATCTAAAGAGGTTTCACGAAGCAAATTTATTAGTTAACTGTCAAATCGTGTTAGTTCCTGGAGTAAATGACGGACCTGAGTTGGAGAGAACTCTAAGAGATTTATGGAGTATGCATCCTTCAGTAAATTCTGTGGCCATAGTGCCTATAGGTATTACTAAATACAGAGAAGGATTATTTAATGTGACTCCTGTGAATAGTGAATTAGCTAAAGGATATATTGATCAAGTAGAAGACTTGCAAAAAGAATTCCTATCAGAAGCGGATACTAGATTTGCTTTTTTATCTGATGAATTTTATGTACTAGCAGATAAAGACGTTCCTGAAGAGGACGAATATGAAGGATATCCTCAAATCGAAAATGGCGTAGGTCTTATTAGAAATTTTCAAACGGAAACATTGAATGCTTTAGAGGAAATAGACATTGTTGAAGAGAAGTTAAAAGTGACATTTTTAACTGGTAAACTAGCAGAAGAATTCATGAATAAAATAGCTGGATTGTTAAAGGCTAAGTTTAAGAATTATGATATAAACGTTAAGGGAATAGATAATCATTTTTTTGGTACTACGATTACAGTGGCTGGTCTTGTGACAGGTGGAGACATCATTGGTCAATTGAAAGAAGATTCCTCTGATGTTATAATGATACCTGATGTCATGTTAAAACAAGATGAAGATATATTCTTAGACAATGTGACATTGGAAGAATTAGAGCAAAAACTGAACAAAAAAATTATAGTTACAGAAGTTGACGGATTTGATTTAGTCAACAAACTTAAAGAGGAGAAAGTTATATGAGAAAACCGGTAGCATGTATAGTAGGTAGACCTAATGTAGGTAAATCTACGCTTTTCAATAAAATAGTAGGTAAGAGAATTTCTATAACTGAAGATACTCCTGGAGTTACTAGAGATAGAATTTATGCTGATGCAAATTGGCTTAATACAGATTTTAAAATGATAGATACTGGTGGTCTAGATTTAAAAGATGATGATACTTTTATGAAGAGTATTGCAATTCAAGTTGAGATTGCAATAGACCACGCAGATGTAATTATATTTGTAGTAGACGGTACAACAGGAGTTACTAGCACAGATTTAGAAATCGCTGAAAAGCTTAGAAAATCTGGTAGACAGATAGTTTTAGCTGTGAATAAATTGGATACTAAAGGCGTTGAAGATAAGCTTTATGAATTTTATGAACTTGGAATTGGAGAGCCAATGATGATTTCAGCTGAAAACAGCATTGGTATTGGTGACTTGCTAGATGAAGTAGTAAGAGAATTTCCTAGCTTCGAAGAAGATCCTGATGAATCTAAAAAAATTAGAGTTGCTTTTATTGGGAAACCTAATGTTGGTAAGTCTTCAATGATAAATAAGTTTTTAGGAGAAGATAGACTTATAGTAACAAATATTCCAGGAACTACAAGGGACTCCATAGATAGTGATTTCACTCATAATGGGGTAGAGTATGTATTCGTAGATACAGCTGGAATGCGTAAGAGAAAGA
Source organism: Tissierellia bacterium (assembly GCA_012728335.1). Taxonomy (GTDB): domain Bacteria; phylum Bacillota; class Clostridia; order Tissierellales; family Peptoniphilaceae; genus JAAYFG01. The sequence goes on from JAAYFG010000026.1 coordinate 29,959, forward strand.
AGATATACGAAAATGTTGAAAGATATTCTGTAATTAGGACACTTTCTGCAGTAGATGACGCAGATGTTTGCGTTGCAGTTATAGATGCAGAAGAAGGTATATCAGAACAAGATACTAAAATAATAGGATACGCTCATTATAATGGTAAAGCTCTTATTGTTGCAGTAAATAAATGGGATTTAATTGAAAAAGAAACGAATACTGCAAAGCAATTTGAATATAGAATTAGAGAAATGCTTGGATTTGCAAATTATGCAGAAGTAATTTTCGTATCTGCACTTACAGGACAAAGACTTTATAAGATGCTTGATACTATTAATTTAGTATATGAAAACTATAACAGAAGAATATCGACAGGAGTTTTAAACGATATAATAAACAATGCAGTCCTTATGAATCAAACTCCATCAGACAAAGGCAAGCAAGGAAAAATTTATTATGCTAGTCAAGTTGATGTGAAGCCACCAAAGTTTATCATTCACGTAAACGAAAAGGATTTAATCCATTTTTCATATGTTAGGTATTTGGAAAACCAAATCAGAAGCAATTTTGATTTCAAAGGTACTCCTATAATAATGGAATTGCGTGAGAGAAAAGGGGAGTAAAATGGGAATGAAACTACTTGTTGTTATTATTTCTTATTTAATAGGCTCTATTTCTCCATCGTATATCATTGGAAAGATGCACTCTAATATCGATATAAGACATCATGGAAGTGGGAATGCAGGTTCAACAAATGTCTTAAGAACTATGGGCAAGAGAATGGGCGCACTTACTTTTTTAGGTGATTATTTAAAAGGAGTTATTGCGGTTGTTTTAGCTATGAAATTAGCAGGATTCGCTGGAGCTCAAATAGCAGTGTTAGCA
>JAAYFG010000027.1 GCA_012728335.1 Tissierellia bacterium
ATAGAATACGCAATGAGTAATTCTCTAGGTTTTGGAGGACATAATGCTTCCATAGTATTGAAACGTTGGGAGGGGAAGTAATGGTTTATAACTCAAATGAAATTCAGGAGATAATTCCACATAGATATCCTTTGTTATTGGTAGACAGAATTGATGAAATATCAGAAGATGGTAAGACCATTATTGGAACAAAGTGCATAAGCGCAAATGAAATGCAATTTATGGGACATTTCCCTGAAAAACATGTGATGCCAGGAGTATTAATAGTAGAAGCTTTGGCACAGACTGGTTGTGTACTGTTATTGTCTCAAGAAGAAAATAAAGGGAAAATAGGATACTTCGCTGGAATGAACAAAATAAGATTTAAAAAACAGGTGATTCCCGGAGATGTACTAACGTTAAAAGTAACTCTGACAAATCAGAGAGCAGGAATATACTTTGCAGATGTAGAAGCAAAAGTCGGAAATGAAATAGCAGTAAAAGGCGAAATACTTTGTGCTGTAGGTTAATAAAAAGGAGCAACTACGCTATTAAGAATGGTTGCTCCTTTTTTTGTAAATACTAATTTATTCTAATTCATTAATTAATTCTTTGAAATCCACATTTTCCTTTATGAAATCAAATTCATCAGACTTTAGCAGTCCTTTTAGAAACATAGATTTAAAGCTAACCATAGATGAATCTACATTTTCTTTTAATTTGATATGCTTATAGATAGGTGAATTGTAAGACTCAAATGGAGTATCTAGTGAATTGATGATTAGTTTTAGATACTCAATAGTTTTATCCTCATCATTTTTAGAAATTGCGTATTGTAGCTTCCCCATATATTTATAATAATCAAATGCGCCGATTAAGCTGAATATATTATAAGAAAGGTCCGAATAATACAGAGCATCTTCCATATTGCCCTCTTTTACAGCCAATTCAATCATACTTGTCAACACTGTATAAATATTATTGGAATTATGGAGCAGTTCATTTTCGTATAACTCAAAAGACTTTTCAACATCTCCTTTTTGAAATTGTAGCATGGCATTGTAAATTCGTTTATTATAGTGGTAGCTAGGAAGTTTTTCTACCAGTTCTTCGGCTTTATCGTATTCACCTTTATTAGTGTATTGTCCTACAAGATTTAGTACCACTTGATTTCTTATTTCCTCATCATTGCTACTCAGTAATTCATTATAGATAGAAAATAATTCATTCTCTATTTCTTCTTTGTTCTCCACAGGATAAAATGTCAATCCACCTTGTAAAATCATAGATAGATTTAATTTTAGTGAGTCGCTATTAGGATATTCTGAAATCATCTCTTTAGCTTTTTCATATCCAGAAGCATAACCTTCAATCTGCATAGTTTCAGCAATATCATTATTCATATGACCAATCTCTTCTTTAGTCAAGTTTTCCTTAAAGGACAATAATGTATTTAAATCAACTCCAAGAGAACGTGCTAGTGGTGGCAGTAAAGTTATATCAGGATAAGAAGCTCCGCTTTCCCATTTACTTACAGCAGGAGTGGATACACCTAATATATCAGCTAATTTTTCTTGGGTAAGACCTTTTTTAATTCTATTCGTTTTTATCACTTCATTGATTTTCATAATATCATCTCCAGATTTATTATTTTGAAGATCTTCTTAACACTATGATATCAAAAGATAGGGGATAAACAATGGAGGGATAGTTAAATAATGGTTTAATTTATTAACTAATAGTTAATAAAACTAATATTGATATGTGTGATACAACTAATGGAGAATAGATAAAATAAGAAGACACTGAAAAATATCGGTATGCATATTTCATAATTATAAATATATTAGAGATTTAAACAAAAACCCACCAAAAAGACTCTTATTACATCTTTTGGTGGGATTTCTTACTCTACAAATATATTCTCGTACTATTAATTAATTTATTGTCTGAACTTACAATAATGTCTATATAATCATTAATATCGTTCTCGACAATCATAAATAATATTCCAATATCATCTGGAGTTTTATTGTTTAGCTCTAGTAATATTGTACTTTCATCATTGCATTCGACTATTAAATTTCCTTTACCTAGCAATTCCACAGATTTTGAATGTTTAATGTATAGGTTGGAATGAATGAAATCTCTGTATATTAATTGTTCTTGTAGGTTTTTATCTTCATAATGGATTTTCAATGATAAATCATCTATATTAACATCGCCATTGGTTGTAATTTCAAATTGTAAATCTAATTTTTTAGGCAAATTTTCTCCTACATTAGGAATTATAAAAATATTTACACAAGCAAGTATCACTAGGGTAGCAATAATGAATTTCAGCTTATTATCCATACTTAAACACCTATTTTAATTCTGATTGAAGTTTGTTGATTTCTTTCATCTCTCTATAAACCAAAAATGATGCCAAGAAAAGTGTAACTGTATCAGCTATTGGACCAGCATATAGTATTCCGTCAATTCCCATAAATCTTGGAAGTAGTATCATAAGTGGTAAAAGGAATATGATTTGTCTCGTAAGACTCATGGTAATTCCAAGTTTTGCTTTTCCAATCGAAGTAAAGAAGTTGGAAGATAGAGGTTGGATTCCATTAATAACTGTCATGAACATGAATATTCTAAAGTATCTCTCTCCAAATTCAAAATATTCTTCAGTTCCTTCTCCAAAGATACTTATAATCTGTCTAGGAAATACTTGGAAAGATATAAATGCAATTCCTGAAATAATAGTTACTAGAATTATTGCAGTTTTATAGGTCTCCTTTACTCTGTCGTAGTTTTTGGCACCAAAATTATATCCGAAAATTGGCTGACATCCTTGTGAAATACCAATTATTATTGCCATCATTATGGAGTTAATCTTAGCGATTATACCGACTACTGCAAGTGGAATTTCGCTTCCGTAGTGGGATAGACCTCCATAATGTGTCATAGTTTTATTTTTTGTAATTTGAACTGCTGTCATTGCAAGTTGATTGAAACAAGCAGCTGCCCCTAAAGCCGCAATGGCTTTTATTATATTGCCCTTTAATTTGAACATATCTTTTTTTAGCCTTACTGATTTGAAATCTCTAAAATAGTATATGACCATAAGCGCAGATGCAATTTGTCCTATTACAGTTGCAATTGCAGCACCAGCCATTCCCATATTAAAACCAAAGATTAGTATAGGGTCGAGGATAATATTAATCATAGCTCCAGCTAGAGAGCTTGCCATGGAGTATTTAGGACTACCATCAGCCCTAATCATATGACTTCCACCAATACCTATGACAAAGAATGGAATTCCAAGAGTAGTTATTCCTGTATATATTAAGGAATACTCAAGTATCTTATCAGTAGCGCCAAAAAATCTAATAAGTGGTTCCAAAAATGTTATAGTAATTCCGCTTATTAACAATCCTGCTATGACTAATAACACCATACCATTTGCTAAAATATTTGCAGCCCTGTCTTCGTTTTTACGACCTAAATTCAAACTGAAGTTCGATGCTGTACCTATTCCTATTAAAAGTGCAACAGATATAGAAATAGTAGTTAGTGGAAAAGCAACATTTGTGGCTGCATTTCCAAGCATACCTACACTTCGACCGATAAATATCTGGTCGACTATATTATAAAGCGTATTTACAAGCCCACTTATTATAGCTGGTACAGAGAACTTCTGAATTAGTTTTCTTATATCATCTGTAGCCAAAGGGTTTGAAATATTTATATTATCATTCAAAGCTAACTCTCCTTTATTGAAATACTGTATTAAATTATACCAAAAAAATTCATCAAATGTAATCGATAATGAAACGATATAAACTTAACTAGTGTAAAATCAAACTTTAAAAGAGTAATATTATATAGTATACTAATTTTATTGATACATTAAAGGGGTGTTGTAGTGGATACAAAAGACAGTAAGAGAAAGTTATTAATACCAGTCATAATACTGTACATATTCTTTATTATCATACAGTTTGCTATGTTTTTTTTATCAAAGGGACCAATTTGGAATGGTTTTAACTTTATGCGTTCAATTTTAGGAACTGTATTGTTGAGTTTCGTGGCTCCAATAACTTTTATTGGGATTACATTTTATTTGCGAAACGAAGAAAAACCTAAGAGGAGTATTCTAAAAACATCTCTATTAGTAGTTGGAATAGCAATTATTAACCTCGTTTTATCAATAGTGATAACAATGCAATTGGAAAAAATATACGGACCGACAACTGGAAATCCAGTGATATCTGAGGCTAAAAAGGCATTGTTACCTACAGTATTTAGATTAGGCTGGGGGTTATTAGGAGAAGAAGCTATAAAGCTTTCATTTTTCTTTGTGCTCTATGGAAAGATTAAATATGACAGTGATAAGAAATGGAAGTATTGGGGAGTTTGGATAATAATTGCAATAGTATTTGGTTTGGGGCATTTTGATACATATAAATACAATCTTTTACATTCTATTTTGGCAATAGGTCTTCCAAATGTATTATATGGATATCTGTGGAAAAAGACTGAAAGTCCAGTATTGATGTGGAGTACACATTTTTTATACGATATGATATTGGTTTTAATAACATATATAGCAATGTAAAAAACGGTGAAACAAAATGTTTCACCGTTTAATTTATGCAAGTAACATCATAAATCCACAATATATTAATAGTATAGCCATTATTCCATTGACTATTTTCGCATGTGTTGTAAATAGAACTCTAAATAACGAACCGAACACAGTCCAGCAAAGAGTTGCAAATAAACTCATTCCAGCTCTTAATACCATGAGAAATACTATGAATATGGGATCACTTACAAAAGGGGTAACCTTTGTGGTAATAAGAGTGAATCCAAAAAGTATGGATTTAGGATTTACAAATTGTAGCAAAACACCAGATAAAAATTTGCTATTAGTATCAGAATTATCTAGACTAGAACTTCTAAAATATGTTTTATAAGCTAAATAGAGCATATACACAAATCCAAATACCTTCATCGCTTTAGCGATACTAGGTATATATCCATATAGGAATTTACTAAAAATGGCAATCAGTACACTGACTATAAAAGATCCAACAAATACACCAAAATTAAAAGGCAAACTCTTTCGAATCCCTAATTTACTGGCATTTGACATTGACATAATATTATTTGGTCCTGGTGTTATGGTTGGTACCACCATAGTCATCATATAATCTGCTAAATTAAACATTAATTGCCTCCTAGACAGTATTTACTCACGTGTATTAATTATATGTGCTAGGAAAAACAATGTCAATGGAAGTAAAGTATTAAACTCTATTATTGAATACATGAATTGATGATTTTATCGTTTATCTATTGTCTTTATAATGCTGCTATGATAGAATTTTTCAGTAATATGGGAGGGAAATATGAGTATTTTAACAGTTAAAAATTTAAACCACAGCTATGGTGGTCGTGAAATATTGAAAGATGTAAACTTCATTTTAAATAAAGGTGAACACGTTGGACTTATTGGTGCAAATGGAGAAGGAAAGAGCTCGTTTATGAATATTATCACCAATAAATTACAACCAGATGAAGGCGAAATTGAGTGGGCAAAAAGAGTTAGAGTTGGATATTTAGACCAACACGCATCTCTGGACATGGACAAATCCATCAGAGATGTGCTTAAAGACGCTTTTTCTTATTTGCTTAATATTGAAGAAGAAATAAATGAAAGTTATATGAAGATGGGTGAACTGTCAGAAGATGAAATAAATGTGTTGATGGAAGACATTGGAGAAATGCAAGATATTCTTGAACATAATGATTTCTACTTGATAGACTCGAAAGTCGAAGAAATAGCCAATGGAATGGGAATTACAGAATTAGGTCTTGAAAAAAAAGTTTCTGAATTATCAGGTGGACAGAGATCTAAAGTGCTATTATGTAAGCTTTTATTGGAAAAGCCGGATATACTTATGCTTGATGAACCTACAAACTATTTAGATGAAAGACATATTGATTGGCTTAGAAACTATCTTCAAAACTATGAAAATGCCTTTTTGTTAATATCTCATGATATTGAATTTTTAAATTCAGTAATTAACTTGATCTACCACGTAGAGAATATGGAATTAAATAGATATGTTGGAGACTACAACGAATTTGAAAGATTACGAGATATAAAGAAAAAGCAAAATGAAGCAGCATACAAAAAACAACAAGCTGAAATCGCCCAATTAGAAGATTTTGTTCAACGAAATAAAGCTAGAGTAGCAACTAGAAATATGGCGATGTCTAGGCAGAAAAAACTTGATAAAATGGATATTATAGAATTGGATAGAGAAAAGCCAAAACCAGAATTTCATTTCTTACAGACTAATGCGACTAGTAAATTGATATTTGAAACTAAAGACTTAGTTATTGGCTATGATAAGCCACTTACCAAACCACTTAATTTGAGGATGGAAAGAGGACAAAGAATAGCAATAGTAGGTGAAAATGGACTGGGTAAATCTACACTTATAAAGACGATTCTTGAGCATATAAAACCAATTAGTGGAAGTATCCATTACGGTGAAAATCTTCATATAGGTTATTTTGACCAAGAGGAAAGGCAGAATAATCAAAATACTTGCATAGAAGAAATGTGGGAAGAATTTCCAAGTTGGGAACAGTATAGAGTGAGAGCAGCATTGGCAAGATGTGGTCTTATGACTAAACATATTGAGTCTAAAATACAAGTTTTAAGTGGTGGAGAACAGGCGAAAGTAAGACTGTGTAAAATTCTAAATAGAGAGACGAATATATTGGTGTTAGATGAGCCGACAAACCATTTGGACGTTGAAGCCAAGGAAGAACTAAAGAGAGCACTAAAAGAGTATAAAGGTGGAATATTTTTAGTATCTCATGAAAGAGATTTCTATGAAGAAGTTGCAACAGAAGTATGGAATATGGCAGATTTTAAAGCTTAAAATATCTAGTAGACTCAATTGATATCGGAAGTATCCATCAATAAACTTTCATCCCCAAAATGATTTTTTTACATTATTAAGTTGATTAATCACATAAGTAGGGGAATTATATGAATAAAAAAACTTCTATCATAGTAATAGATGACTATTGATAGAAGTTGATTTTTTTATATATGATAATATTTGGAAATTTAGTTTTAAGCCATAGAACTTTTTATGCTAAGTGAATACGCGTTATACATTATAAGTCCTATAAAAGTGTTCATAATTGCTGCAGGAACTACTGTTACTGCTAGTATAGTAATAATGGATGCATCTAATCCGTAAAGAAGTTTCATTGTATATAGGAATACCATTCCGCTTATAAGAGTACCTACAAAAACGATAGAACCCATTTTAACATTGTCCATTTTGTATCTGTACACATTTTTCATAATGAAGAAAATTACCATACTAGTAATAAGCTTATCTATTATATTTGAAATTTGTCCTCCAGGTGCTGTAGTTATCAATGCAGCCAAGCAACCTGCTGTCAATCCTAGAGCTAGTGATTTTTTAAATGTTGGTTTAATTGACATCGCTATAAAAAGTGATGGAAGTATAAAATCAGGAGTAATTCCTAAGATCATTCCTGGGAATACCAAGTGTAACATCGTGCCTATTGCAAGCATTATTGCTGAAAAAGTTATCTCTTTTGTTTTCATTTTCATTCTCCTTTGTATTTGAAATATTTCTTGTCATCTTACTTGTTTTTACAGTTCATAACATCACACTCACCTCCAAAATAGTAATAAAAAAACCACTTACTCCTAAACAAAGGAGCAAATGGTTAAATTCGCGGTGCCATCCTAATTGTATGTAAAACAAACATACATCTCAATCAGATACTTACATATCCTATCTCTATAACGGGAGAACCCGTATCGGCTACTATCATTTCGCCTCTCTCTCATGGACCCATTCACATAAACACCATTATTAGTTTTCACCAGCCACTAACTCTCTACAAACAGTAATTTGTGCTACTATTTTCCAATCTTCGATTTCTATATAATAAAAGTCTACTACTTTAGCTTTATTTTGTCAAGTATAAATTAATGAAGTATCTTTTGGGTAAGTATGTGGCAACACAGATGATTGTGTTGTATAATAATTATTAGTGTGCTATATTGGTTAATAAATAAATTAAGGTGAATAATATGATAAAAATAGAGAATGTTAGCTTTAAATATCATTCTATAGATGAAGAAAATGAAACTTTGGCTGTAGACAGTGTTTCATTAAATATAGAAAGGGGAGAATTCCTGGCTGTTCTAGGTCATAATGGCTCAGGTAAATCGACTCTTGCATCAATGATAAATGGATTAAACTTGCCACTTTCGGGTGATATATTTGTAAATGAAATGAATACCAAAGATGAAAAACATATTTGGGATATTAGAGAAAAGGCTGGAATGGTATTTCAAAATCCGGACAATCAAATAGTTGCTACTATCGTTGAGGAAGATGTTGCTTTTGGTCCTGAAAATTTGGGAGTTGAAAGAACCGAACTTAGACGCAGAGTAGATAATGCCCTTGAAGTTGTTGGTATGACTGAATATAAGGATAGAGCTCCACATCAACTTAGTGGGGGTCAAAAACAGAGAGTTGCAATTGCAGGGATACTTGCGATGAACCCAGACTGTATTATTCTCGATGAGCCAACGGCAATGCTGGATCCAATAGGTAGAAGAGAAGTTATTGATACTATAAAAAAACTTCACAGCGAAGAAAACAAGACTATAGTTTTGATAACTCACTATATGGACGAGGTCGTTGATGCCGATAGAGTGGTTGTAATGGAAAAGGGGAAAATTGCCCTTGAAGGAACTCCTAGAGAAGTCTTTGCAAATGTTGAAATCATGAAGAAATTAGGGCTTGATGTTCCACAGGTTACTGAACTTGCCCATGATTTGAACTTAGATGGATATAATATTAAATCAGATGTATTACACATCGATGAATTGGTGGATGAAATATGCTTATTGAAATAAGAAATCTAAATTATATATATAATATAGGAAGCCCTTTTGAAGTAAAGGCTCTTGATAATGTGAATTTATCAATAGATAAAGGCGAATTTGTAGCCATCATTGGTCATACAGGTTCGGGAAAGTCAACGCTCGTTCAACATTTAAATGGACTTATTAAACCGACGAGTGGTGAAATCATTGTTGATGGTCATAATTTGACGGATAAGGAAACGAAACTTAATATCATAAGACAAAAGGTAGGTTTGGTATTTCAGTATCCAGAACATCAACTCTTTGAAGAAACAGTATACAAAGATATTGCTTTTGGACCTGCGAATTTAAAGCTTTCTGAAGAAGAAATAGATTTTAGGGTTAAAGATTCAATGAAAAAAGTTGGACTTGATTTTGAAGAGTTAAAAGACAAATCTCCTTTTGAGCTTAGTGGCGGACAAAAGAGAAGAGTTGCAATAGCTGGAGTTTTAGCGATGGAACCTTCCGTATTGGTACTAGATGAGCCTACAGCAGGACTTGATCCTTATGGTCGAGATGAAATACTTGAAGAGATAAAAAACATATTTACTGCTGAAGGGATAGCTATAGTTCTAGTTTCTCACAGCATGGAAGATGTGGCTAAATTAGTAGATAGAATTTTAGTTATGAATCATGGTAAAATAATAATGGATGGAGCACCAAGAGAAGTCTTTAAAAATCAAGATGAGCTTGAAAGTATCGGACTTAGTGTTCCACAAATTACGAAATTCATGAAAGCCTTAAAGGAAAGAGGCTTTGATTTAAATACAGATTGCATAACCGTTGAAGAAGCTAGAGACGAGATTAAACGATATTTGGAGAGAAATTAAATGCTTAAAGATATAACTATTGGGCAATATTATCCCGGTAAGAGTTTTGTTCACAAAATCGATCCGAGAGTAAAATTAATAATTGGATTATTCTATATGGTGTCACTGTTTTTTATAGACAGTTTTATACTTTATGGAATAGCTATAGTAGGAGTGTTACTAACTATAATGGCGAGTGGGATACCATTGAAAGTATTTCTAAAAGGGCTAAAACCTCTTAGATTTATACTTGCTATTACTTTCATAATTAATGTGCTTTTCACAAAAGGCGAAACGATGTTTTCGATTGGGCCTATTGCAGTTAGTTATCAAGGACTGTATTTGGCTTGTAGAATGGCTATAAGATTGATTATGTTAATTATAGGAACTTCTATACTGACGCTTACAACTACACCTATTGCGCTTACAGATGGAATGGAAGGACTGCTATCTCCACTAAAAAAGATAGGTTTTCCAGCACATGAATTGGCAATGGTAATGACCATAGCTCTTAGATTTGTACCTACATTAATTGAAGAGACGGATAAAATCATGAAAGCTCAAATGGCTAGAGGTGCAGATTTTGAGTCGGGTAATATAATGAATAGAGCTAAGAGTTTAGTTCCATTATTGGTTCCTCTTTTCATAAACTCATTTAGGAGAGCTGCTGATTTAGCCACTGCAATGGAAGCTAGATGTTATCATGGTGGCGAGGGTAGAACTAGACTTAATGAATTGAAACTTACTGGAAAAGACATAGCTGTTTTAATAGGAGTTGTTGTATTTTTTGGTATACTAATATATGCAAATAATGCTTTTGAACTAGTATAGATGGCTGTGGCTGTCTATACTGTTTTTTTAGGAGAGAAACATGAGAAATATTAAACTTATAATAAGCTATAATGGAGCAAATTACTGTGGATGGCAAATTCAACCTGGAGAGATAACTATACAAGAAAAAGTGGAAGACGCACTTTCTAAAACTTTCCATGAGGAAATAAAAACCGTTGCAGCAGGTAGGACCGATGCAGGTGTTCACGCTCTTGGACAAGTAGTCAATTTTTATGCAGAGTCTGATATAGATATTGGGAATTTACCGAAAGTCATCAATTTTAATTTACCAGAAGATATTAGCATCATCGGAGCTGAATATGTGGAAGACGATTTTAGCGCAAGATATTGTGCTAAGAGCAAGACATATAAGTATATCGTATACAATCATAGATATAGAAATGCAGTTTATGGAAGTCATACTTATCAGTATCCATTTCCTGTAGAAGTAGATATTATGAAAGAAGCAAGCAAATTATTGATAGGTGAGAAAGATTTTAAATCATTCATGGGTAGAAAAGCTGTTGTAAAAGACTCCATAAGAACAATATATGAGATAGATATAATAAGAAATGGTGATTTTATAGAATTCACTTTTTACGGAAAGAGTTTCCTGAAGAATATGATAAGGATTATGGTGGGGACACTTCTGGAAATAGGCAGAGGAAAGCTTACAACAGATGATTTAAAGAATGTGCTGGAAGAAAAAGATAGAAGCATTGCAGGACCGACTGCAGGAGCAAACGGATTGTATCTAGTTGAAGTCCATTATTGAAATATTTACAAAACATTTACAGTTTTATAAAATGGTTGATATTGAAAATCATAAGTGTATAATGAAACAATAAATCTGTAATGAGGTGAATGTAATGGATATAAAGAAAAAACACTTTTTGTGTGAATTAGGTATTATAGGAATGATTTTGGGGTTAACAATTGCCCTTGCATATAGTGGTATTAGTGTTTGGATATATAGTTCGGTAGGAATAGTACTTTTAGTGGCAGAAATTCTTATACTAAAAAATCTTGAGAGAAAAGGAAAATGGACAAAGACTAAGAATATAATCCCATGGTGGGCAGGTATTATTGCCTATTTTGTTGCTGATATAGTAAGAGTAGTTACTGGGATCTCATCATTAAAGTACATCGTAGGTGGTGTATTCTTAATTGCATATATCGTTGCTGAATATAGGGGAAATTTTACGACTAAGGCAAGTATTCAATGAAGAATCATAAATTTCAGTACTCTATTGAAAATGTGGTTATGCATTTATTATTCATAGTATTGGCTCTGATGATATCATTTGATTTAAGTATTATATTTTTGATATTATGGGCATTTTTCATATATCTAGTGTATAGATATTTTGAAAAATTGAAGAAAGATGGTAAATGGTATATTGCAAATAGCAATGTTCCTTGGTGGACTTTTGTAAATGCTCTAATAATAGGTGAGATGTTACGACTATTTACAAACATAGATGGAGCTAGATTTGTGGCTTTTGAGATGTATTTAATATATGTGTCGATCTCCATTTACTATAATAGTTTTATAAGTTGTGATGAAAATTAAAAGATGCCAAAAGGCATCTTTCAGATTGAAGACAAGAGGAATTATAGATTTATGTTTTAATCTATAATGCCTCTTTAAATGTTCAAAAATATTAATTTTCTGCAATATCTCTATAAAATCAGACAAACTTATAGGTTTTCTATCCCCATTCCAACACTTATTTGCTAACTTCTTCAAATTCATGCAACCAAACAAGAGGTAAAGTTCATCTTTAACTCTATCTAAGCCTCTATGAAAAGTATATCTCATACCATGTAATTCTTTGGCATCTGCAAATACTCGCTCTACTGTTTCTTTTCTACGAGAATACCGTTCTTTGTTTCCAGTAGTGTGCCGAATTTCTTCACAATCTTCTATATAGTTTTCCCATATATGCTGTACTACTACTTTTTGATTATTTTTACTCTATGTACATTGCTTCAAAAACTTACACTTAGCACAATCTCTTGGATTACTTTTATATTCTCGATAACCATCCCTATTTGTTGTGCTATATTTTAATATTTTATTATTAGGACATATGTAGCAATCATAATATTCATCATAAACATATTCATATTTCTTGAAAAAACCTTTCTTTGTCATAGGACGTTTGTATGGAAGTAAAGGTATTTTGCCATCATCTATTATTTGTTTTGCTATTGCTGGAGTTCTGTATCCAGAATCCATTATTATGTATTTATTATCTTCATACTTATCTTTTAATTTTTCATAAAGGAGAGGAAATACTGATGAGTCATGCTTATTTCCTGAGGTCACTTCAAAATCTAGTATTATTCCATTATCATTACAAGCAGTATTGGAAAGATATGCAAATACTCGTTTATGCTCACCCTTATGAAACATACCACATTCCCTATCTGTGGTGCTTACAGTTATTTCTTTTGTTTCATTTTCTTCTTTTTTTTTAAAGCTTTTTTGCCGCGACGGTTTCTATCTTCATCTATTTCTTTTTCTAAAAGTTCTTGGTAATATTTTGCAGACACTTCTACAATTTCTTTTTCTGTTTTGTGGATATTTGCATTGGCTTTTATGTGAGTTCCATCTATGTAAATATTTTCAGTGCTCAGTAAACCATTATCTGATACTTCATTTAAAATTCTAAAAAATATTTGTTCAAAGATATCCGTACCTCTAAACCTTCGTTGGTAGTTCTTACTAAAAGTTGAAAAGTGAGGTATTTTCTCTGTTAATCCATATCCTAGATACCATCTATATGCTGAGTTTACTTCTATTTCTTTTATGGTTTGACGCATTGACCTTATCTCGAATACATATTGGATAATATTGAGTTTAATCAATACGACTAGGTCTACACTCTCAACCCCGCTAGGAGAGTACAAATCTTCAACTAATTCATAAATGAAATCCATGTCGATGGCATTATCTAGTTTTCTAACTAAGTGGTCACTTGGAACTAATGAATCAATGCTAAGCATTTCTATTTGAGTTTTACTAATTTTATCTTTTCTACCCATCATTTTAATCACCTAGTATATATTTACCCATATTAAAAGGCTGCTGACAATTTCATTGTCAACAGCCTGAAAGATGCCAAAAGGCATCTTTTTTTATCCTATTATGTTGAACGCTGCTATTATGTGTATTATCCATAAATGTAGTGGGTAGAATACATAGAAGAAATATTTAGTGAACTGATTACTCAGTCCTCGTTTTCCATTATATAGATACATAAATGGAATCCCCGCTATGAAGAATAGCGAGTCTGCTCCAAAACCTAGGAGAATAATAGTTGATTCTATATTCATTTCCATGAGATATCCATATGAGCCATATGCTAAGAAAGCTGTAATCATAATCAAGATAATATTTCTCTTCTTGGTATTATCTCTATTAATATAGCATATTAACATAAATGGCACTAAAAATATCCCGCCCTCTGAACTTAAGCTTACTATTAAAACTAGAAATATGAGTAAAAGTCCTAATAGCTTTTGATTTTTGAAATATTCTTCGTATATATAAAGTGAAGTAGTTCCAAGTGCAAGTGAAAGGAATATATTGTTTCTAACAAAGAATCCAGGATCCATTAGAACAAAGTTATTGATTATAAAATTTCCTAGAATCATAGCAAATGCAGCTAAATAAAGCCTTGATATATATTTTTTTTGATTTCTAGTGTGTATGAAACCCTCTATAGCCAAATAGGCAAATACTGGTGCTACTGGTCTTGAAATTAGATGGAAAAATGCAGCCAGTTCGGGGCTTATGAAAAACTCTATATGGTCTAAAACCATAATGAAAGCCATTATGAATTTTAACATTGTAGCCGACATAATAATCGCTCCTATTTATTCAAGTCTAAAGTGAAACAAGTTGTTTACATGAGTCGACAAACTTATTGATTATTTCTTGTTGTAGTTGATTCTTTATTGCCATCATTTCTGGATGCCATTGAACTGCCAAAACGAATCTATCGTTGTTGTCTGATTCAACTGCTTCGATTACTCCATCTTCAGATACTGCAATTATTTTCAAACCATCGGCGACTCTATCTATCGCTTGATGATGATAAGAATTTATGTAGGTGATTGTAGATTTGAACACATCGAAAAGTATGCTATTTTGATCGATTTCAATCTTATGAGTAGGTTGATATCTTTCAGTATTATTAATTGAGTGATAATCATAACCAGCATTTACTAAATCTACGTGTAAATCACCACCTAATGCCACATTCAGGACCTGCATTCCACGGCAAACTCCTAGAAATGGTTTATTAGTTTCCTTTATGATGTATTCAGCTGTAAATAAATCTTGCATATCTCTTTCAACTGATACTATTCCAGTTTTAGAATCTGACTTCTTACCAAAAATAATAGGGTCAATATCATTTCCACCACTCATTAGTACGCCGTCTACACCGTCTAAAATTTCTTTCGTAGTATCTAAATCGTCAGTACAAGGAATTAGTATAGGAATTCCTCCAGCTTTAATAATGGCATTGGTATAATCACTAGGTAGTGCATGCCATTCTTGTCTTTTCGTTCCAACTCCTTGTTTAATAAAAAACTCATCTTCTTTAATATAATTCATTGTAATACAAATTATCGGTTTCATCGGAAAACTCCCTTCATCTAAGTTTTAATAATTCACTTATAGTAAGTTCTTGCCAAGCATTCATAATTTCTTCTACGGCATCGTCATTAGTAGAATGTGTATTCAAATTTTTTAAATAGTCTATAGAATTATCTTTGGCATAGTTATTCATAAGAGATCCACAAGACTTAACGACTTCTTCAATACTTAATAAGTTCCAGTCCATTTGGTCTATTAGATGAGCAATCAATGAACTTAATACTATTGACTCAGTTTTAATTACTACTTCATCTAAATAACTTGTAAATGTAGATAAGTCCAGTTTTTCTTCACCACTTACATATTCATCTAAATAGTATTGGAAAATACTTCTTGGATTTATTCCTAAACGGCGAACTCTTCTCATTGCATTGTGTTGTAGTTCTTCACAGACATCAGTTTGTAAAAACAGGGCTTCTTTTACTGCTTCTTTCACTGTGAGTCCAATCAATTCACCTAATTTTGAGTGTTTACCTGCATTGGTGTAAAGCATTTCAGATTCAGCATCAGCTATTATTATAGTTTCATCCGTTCCTGAGCCAGTTGCTAATCCTCTTGAGTAATTGGAATGGAGTTGCAATTCTTCACACGCTATTGTCTTTGCCTCGGTGGCGGTAACTAATGCCCTTGCCATAGTTCCATCAGTTAGATTCCCGTTTATATAGAGCATTATATTTATTGTGCCAACTTTGTACTTTTCCTTTGTTTTGCCATCTTCGACCCATGTTGCTGGATCTCCTACTCTTCCGCCATTAGCTTCTATTCCGCCAGTAACTATAGCTGTGACGGTAATGTGTTCAAAGCTCAGTTCTTTTATGGACACATTTTTCATATGGACTCCGGTTTGCATTCCTGCAGTAGTTTCCATAACAAGACCGATTTCCTCAGCTAGTAATTTTTGATGATCTATTAAATTATCACATTTCATTTCTGAGCGGACTCCAACGCCTAAACTGCTGTCATAATTGTAAACAGTTTTTAGATTTTCCCTAAGCCCGCCATTGTATGCCACTGTGCTTAGTAC
>JAAYFG010000003.1 GCA_012728335.1 Tissierellia bacterium
CATATTTTTTCGACTAAATACGCTCGTCCAATAGGGTAAGAGGAAGATTTTGGAGAAAACCGAAGGCTTGAATATGTGGTCTAAAAGCCGTACATACCTTTGCCCGATGAACAAAATGACTGAAATAGAAGGGGACATAAGTATTGTGGAGGTGGAGATGGAAAGGAAAAAGTTCTATCTTTATTGCAAATTGCAATTCTATGATTGACTTTATTGATATATCTTATCTAGCCCATGGAAATGATAAACAAAAACTTGTTTATTATATTCTTTGTGAGCATCATATATTGAATAAATTAAACGCTTACAAACCTATAGTAGTAGGCACTCTTCCCATAGAGATAGATATTCCCAATAGCGATGTAGATATAATTTGTGAAGTTTCAGACTTTAATCAATTTCACATCTTAGTAAAGAAAGAGTTTTCTAAGTTTGAAGGCTTTAATTTTCAAATTGAGGAATCACATTATGTCGCATATTTCTCTATTGATGGACTCCCTATTGAGATCTACGCGGAAAATAAGCCAAGCCAGTATCAAAATGGATATTTACACATGATGATAGAGTATCGATTGATTCAGCTACTGGGAGCAGACTTCAAGGTAAGAGTCATAAATTTAAAACAGCAAGGCCATAAAACAGAGCCTGCTTTTGGTAAACTTTTGGGACTGAAAAACCCCTATATAGATTTATTAGAATTGGAGAGAAAAACGAATGATGAGCTATTTGAAATGGAGGTTTTTAGAAAACAAAAGCCTTGACTTGTTAAACAAATCAAGGCACACAATTTATTCATTTACTTTCTCAAACATAAACAGCAATTTATCTTTTTTGTCTATATTTCCTGTATTGAATATTTCTTGATTAGCTATTTGATAGCCTGCTGATTTAGTCGTAAGAACACCAAGCCCTTGAGTATATGAACTCACTTCTGCCGAATACTCCTTGCTACTATCCAAAGGTACAAAGCCTTCAATCTTAGTCCAATCCCCATTTGACGAAACATTGTCAATCGTTCCTTGCATTTTGCTGATGTCGGCGATGGCTCGTGCATTTACCTCTTGCGGTATCTCTAGTTTGAAATGCAACATCGGCTCTAATAAGTTCACACCCACTTTTTGCAAAGCCATCCTAAAAACATAAGGAGCAAGGTTGCGAAAGTCGGCAGGAGTACTCACGGGACTATAATACACAGCATAGCTAAAAATTACTTTCAAGTCTGTGATTTCCCAACCATACAATCCCAATTTGCAAGCCGTTCGTATTCCATCAAATACAGCATTCTGAAAAGATTGATTGAGATACCCTAAAGAAATTTCACTCACTAAAACTAATCCAGAGCCAAGTGGCAGAGGCTCTATAACCAAGCCAATAGATGCCCAATAGGGATTTGGCTCCACTTCAATATGGATGGTATGTTCTGCTTTTCCTTTTGGACATTCTTTGTAGATTGTTTTCACCTCCTCAAAGTAGGCTTCTACAGCATATCGCTCTTCTAGCAAAGTCAATATCACTTCTCTTTGAGTAGCTCCATAAAGTGCCACTTCCAGCTCGTTATTGTCTGTGTTTAGTTGAAATGATAAAGATGGATCTTCGATAGAAAGTATGTTCATAGCCAAAATAAGTCTGCTCCTATCTTTCACATCTTGGGGATGGATAGACGATTGGAGTGCAGGGCTTGGAATATTTAGTTTGTCCATTAAAATGGGTGCTGTTCCTAGATAGTCGCCAACTAGCAAATCGTTTGCATTATCAATCATAGCAATATCGGTTACAGAAACTTCATTGACTTCTATTTCCTTACCTGCGTGAAAAGTTTTTAAACCACCAAATTTGATTGTCTGCTCCGAGCCATTCAGCCTGTACAACTTCCTAGTTTTCAGACTACCACTAATTATTTTTAAGTAAGCCCGTTTTTGTTCTTTTCTGTTGTGTTCTATTTTGTACACATAAGCAGAAAGTTCTTCAGATGGGTTTATTGTTGGCTGAATAAAGGTAGTGATGGCATTCAAAAGTTCTTTACTACCCAGCCCAAACATGGCAGAACCATGAAACACTGGATAAGACTTGGCTAAATGTATAGACTTTACAAGAGCATCCCAATATTCGGAATCAGCTAGTTTTTCATCGTTTAAATATCTTTCTAATAAGCTATCGTCATGTTCTAAAATTTGTTCTTTATACTCCTCTTCGATGCTTGTTTTTGAGCATATTGGAGATAATTCTTTACCATCTATATGTTGCATGATGAAAATATTTGGAGAAAGGCTGATTGCAATATCTGTATAAAGTTGAGGGAGGTTTACCCCTTCTCTATCAATCTTATTAATGAAGATAATGGTTGGTATTTCCAACTGTTGCAACACATTAAACAGCAATCGCGTCTGAGCCTGAATGCCCTCTTTAGCAGATACAACAAGGATAGCACCATCTAGCATTCTGAAAGTTCGTTCCACTTCTGCCAAAAAGTCCATATGTCCAGGGGTGTCTATGATATTTATTTTGGCATTGTTCCACTCAATGGAGGTCGTAGAGGTACGTACGGTTATACCTCTTCGCTTCTCGATATCCATCGAATCGGTGGTTGTATTGCCTTTATCAACACTTCCACGCTCGGTTGTAGCCCCACTAGCAAATAGCAGGTTTTCTGTAATGGAGGTTTTTCCTGCATCAATATGTGCAAGAATACCTATATTTATAATTTTCATCTATATTTATAATTTTCATCTATTTTTGTAAATAATATCGGATGCTTTGTAGAATGCATCGCATGAAAAATACATTCTTGATGATAGTTTTTACCCTCAAGAATCTGAATTGTATTTCTGTTTGTATATTATTTACTGCCGCATAGTGGGACAAAGATAAGAAAAGTTTTAAATTATGAATTCACTACTCAAAGAGAATTATAACATTGATACTATATCAGTTGAACAAATACAAGGTGGTTGGTCTGCTTTAGCCTATGTGATAACGAGTACAGATGGTCATAAATATTTATTGAAAGTATATGAGAAATCAAGAGCTTCAACATCCACATTAACTGCTAATATTGAAAAATATATGCCTATTGTGGAATGGTTGAATAATAACACTATTTTGAAAGATAAAATAATCAAGCCATTTAGGACACTTCAAAGTAACTTCAAGTGCGAAGATGATAAAAATATCTACTTACTTTCAACTTACATTGAAGGAGAGAACCTGATAGGAAAAGAGCTTTCGAACAATCAAGTGAAAGACTTAGCCAAAATTGTTGCAGAATTGCACTCGCATGGAGAGGATATTCCTTTAGATTTAAGTTCGTTAAAAGAAGATTTTAGTGTTGCTTTTACAAATCAAATTAGAGAGCATTTAGAAAGTATTTCCAAATTGAAACCTGCTCTACAAGAGCTATTAGAATTATACAAAAAGTACATAGGTTCTTCAATTCACGACATTGAAGAATTGAGTACAAAGCTTCCTTGTTCCAATTATTCTAATTATGCACTTATTTTGATAAATAATTTCATCAATAGCAATATAATAAACACTACAACCATAATAATAGTAAAGCTAATTGCTATAATTGCAGTTTGTTTATCCCTCTTTCTTCTATCCATTGTTTTATACGAAAATCTAATTCAACTGAATAAAGTCTTTATTTTTACTTATTATAAAGGGTTATTTTTAAAATAGTAATCAAATATTTCCGTATATGTATCTTGTAGTGTCATTCCTGTTTTTGCTCTTAACATATATATTTTTGTTCTTAAATCCTTTCTAACCCTTACATTTGATGTTGTATATTCATCTTCTACAGGAACATCAATCTGTTTTTCCTCTTCTTCCTTTCCCACCAACAGATTTATCCCTTTTCTTTTTTCTACGTTAGTTGGATTATTAAAATTTTTTTTATTCTTACTCATATCATTATTTATTTAAAAGTTCAATTAATTCTTTTCCTAATTCATTATAATCACGAGCACCATTTGAAGAAGGAGCATATTCAAATATGTCCTGTCCTTTATAAGTAGCTTCAGCGATTGAAGTATTTATACGAATATAGGTATTAAAAACATGATTATTCCCATCTTCATATATTGCCTTTTTAATATCGTTTTGCAATGTTGTTCTTTTATCAAATTTAGTAATAAGAACACCTAAAACCTCTAACTTAAAATTGAGCCACTTCTTAACTATATTAATTATTTCATATAGCTTAGAAATACCTTGTACTGCAAGAAAATGAGCTTCCATAGGAATTATAACACCATTACTTGCAGTAAGAGCATTAACAGTTAAAACTCCAATTGATGGGGGGCAGTCAATTATAATATAGTCATAATTAAAATCCATATCTTCAATAAGATTCTTTAAGAAGAAATCACGACCAGCTTGTGATAACATTTCAATTTCAATAGCAGACAAATTCAAATTAGAAGGAACAACATCTAAATTTGTTTTCACATTATATATAGGAAGTTTAATTTCACCTTTTAATGCTTCATAGATAGTCTTTTCGGGGCTGTCTATTCCAAAGGATATAGAAAGGTTAGCCTGTGCATCTAAATCTATAAGAAGAATTTTAAAACCCATATTCGCTAAACTTGCACCAAGATTTTGCGCAGTTGCTGTTTTGCCAACTCCACCTTTA
>JAAYFG010000028.1 GCA_012728335.1 Tissierellia bacterium
GTTATAAACAGATACGAAGTCAGCTTGAAAACCGTCATCGGATATTTGTTCACTTTCGATAACTTTTGGTGCGATAGTTACATTACAGTAAGGGCATTCAATTGATTTTAAATTATTAGATACATTTGTATAAGCCATAATAATACCTCCTTAATATTTGAATCAATTATATCAAATATAGGAGTTTATATAAAGGAGAGAGGAGACCAATACATGACACGAGAAGAGTTATCTCAATATCGAGATTTACTAAAAGAAATAAAAGGGATTAATAATAGAATTAATAAACTTCAAGAGCGCAAGATTGAACAAGATATTGTTAAAGCTTCTAATATTGAATATCCTTATCAGGAAATGAATGTGCATATAGAGGGCTTAAGAAGTAATCAAGTTAAGATTAATAAACTAATGAAAATATTAGAAAATAGACAAAAAAAATGTGATGAATTAAGAATTGATATTGAAGAATTTATAAGTGATATACCTGATAGTAGAACACGAAGGATATTTGAAATGAGATATTTTGAGGGGTTAAGCTGGATGGAAATATCAAAAAAATTAAATTCTTATGATGAAAGTTTTTCAAGAAAAATTCATAATAGGTACTTATCTTAAAATGTCCGATTTTTCCGATTTATATGTGGTACTATGATATTAAGGAAATTTATAATGAAACATAATACCTCCTTTAGTAGATTACTTACACAAGGACACTTGGAAACAGGTGTCTTTTTGTGTATGATTGAATAAAGGGGTGGTCATATTGACATTAGGAATGTTTTTAAGTGTTCCAAAGTTAAATTTTTTTATAGAGTTAAGTAAAAATGAGGGAGGAGTAGGTGTAATAGATTGGCCTAATATAGTGATTGGAAGTATAGCAATTATTGTTTCTATAAAGCTAGGTACTCAGTTGCTAAAAAAAGAGCTTAAAGATAACAGAGACAATATGATAAATTTAGAAATCATTAGTATAGATTTAGAGTTTTATAATGAAATAATTGGAATATATAATGCACTTAAAAAAGCATTTGAAGAATATGATGAAAAGTATAGAGTATCAGATTATTTAGAATTCATGAATAAAATTAATGGTAAAGTAACGAATATGGAAAAATATTTTGAAGACATAGAAGACGAATATACTAATAGTAATGCATTATTAGAGCTTGTAAAAACATATGATGGTTATTTTGAAGAATTAAAAGACCTATATGAATTGATTGATGCTACAGAAATATCATATACAGACGACTTTGAAAAAATAAATATAGAATATAGTAAATATATAAAGAGCATAGATTTGCAAATTGGAAGTTTTAAACAGTATGTAAAAAATTTATAAAAAATAGAAAAAAATTCAGATGGAACTATTCCTAATTATCATTTTGTAGTAGTGTTTGGTAGTGTAGCATCTGTAAGTCAGGGCATTAATACGTATGTGTTACCATCAACGTACAAAAATATAATAGATGTTATTGAAAAAACGAAAAGAAGTATAATCAGTGCAAAGAAAGAAATGATAATCAGAAAGATGAATGAAGAGAGATAAAACCTCTCTTTTTTTATTTTTGAAAAATTGAAGAGAGGTGGTATATTTGTCAAAAATGAAAAAACTATCTATAAAACAGAAGAAATTTGCTGATGAATATATCATCACTGGAAATGCAACGGAATCGGCTATTAGAGCAGGATATAGCGAAAATACAGCAAGGCAAATGGGAAATGAGAACCTTACAAAACCTTACATTAAATCCTATATAGATGAAAGACTAGCAATAATCGATAGTGAGAAGATAGCAGACCAGAAAGAAGTAATGGAATATCTTACTAGAATCTTAAGAGATGAAGAAACAGAAGAGATGATTGTGGTTGAAGGAGACGGAGACGGATATTCTTCTGCTAAGAGAGTAGATAAGGGCATTTCTGCAAAAGATAAGATAAAAGCCGCAGAGCTATTAGGTAAAAGATATGGCATATGGACTGATAAAGTTGATATGACTTCCAATTTAACCTTAGTATTTGAGGATGATTATGGTGAAGAAGAGAGTTAAAGTAAAGTGGAATAGAATTTTTAAGCCAGTTAACGACTGTAAGAAGAGATATCGAATACTAAAAGGTTCTGCTGGAAGTGGTAAAAGTGTAAATATCGCACAAGATTATATTAAAAAGTTATCTGACGAAAAATATAAAGGAGCTAATTTACTTGTAGTCAGAAAAGTAGATGAATCTAACAGAGATAGTACCTTTGCAGAGCTTCAAGGTGCAATATATAGATTATTTGGTGAAGATGCTGAGAGGGTTTGGAAGATAAATCAAAGTCCTTTAAGTCTTGAATGTAAAACTACTGGAAACAGAATTATATTTAGAGGTATGAAAGATGATAAGCAAAGGGAAAAAGTTAAGTCTATATCAGTAAAACAAGGTAAGCTTACTTGGATTTGGATTGAAGAAGCAACTGAGCTTACTGAAGCAGATGTTGACATCCTAGACGACCGTTTAAGAGGTGAACTAGACAATCCTAACCTATTCTACCAAATGACATTTACATTCAATCCTGTAAGCTCTACGCACTGGATTAAGTCAAAATACTTCGATACTAAACACGAAGATATATTCACTCATCATAGCACTTATTTAAATAATAGATTTATAGATGATGCTTATCACAGAAGAATGATGATGAGAAAAGAAAGAGATCCTGACGGATATGAAATATATGGATTAGGTAACTGGGGAGAAGTAGGAGGACAGATATTCACTAATTGGGAAGTTAAAGAAATCAGTCAAAATCCAAATGATTATGAATATACTTCTATTGGCCAAGACTTTGGTTTCAACCATGCTAATGCTATTCTTACCCTTGCTTACAAAGATGAAGATATATATGTATTAAATGAACTATATCTTTATGAAAAAGATACAAATGAGATTATTGAAGAAGCAGAAGGCAAATTTGATAAGAAGATTCATATGTATTGTGACAGTGCTGAAGCTGACAGAATAAAGATGTGGAAGAAGGTTAGATATAGAGCAAGTGGAGTATCTAAAGAACAAACAACAGGGAAGAAATACATTAATGTTCAAATAGATTGGTTTAAACAAAGACGGATATATATTCATCCATCTTGTAAAAATTTAATAAAAGAATTAAGTCAATGGAAATGGAAATTTGATGATAAGACAAGTACTTATCTAGATGAACCAGTTCCATTTTTTGATGATGCTATTGCTGCAATGAGATATGGAGTTGAACCTTGGAGAAAATCTAAGAAGCTAAAGTCAATGGATATCTCTAAATTTGGATTTTAAGAAGGTGATAAATTGTTTAGGACAAATAAAGACACACTTGAAGCTAGTGATGTAAAAGAATTTATTGAAGAACATAAGAAGCTAGTACCAAGATATCAGATTCTTCAAAAATACTATGAAGGTAAGCACAAGATACTCAATAAGAAAAAAGTAGGTACAGCTCCATGTAATAATTTGGTGAATCCATTTCCAAAGTATATTACTGATATGCTTACTGGATATTTAGTGGGACAACCTGCACTATATTCTGCTGTAGATAATGACTCAGAAGAAGACGATGATTTTCTTATTGAACTGATGAATATATTTAGATTTAACAATGAACAGGAAGTGAACCTTGAAATTGCAAAGTCTTTTAGTATTAAAGGTGAGGTATTAGAGCATTTATGGTCTAACGAAGATGGGAATATTAGGTTTAAACCTATGCAACCTGATGAAGCATTCCTTATTTATGACAATACCTTAGAAGATGAAGTGAAATTTGCTATTAGGTATTTTACTTTAAAGGAAGATGGTGAAGATGTTTTATATGCTTATGTTTATGATAAGCACAATATTTTTATATTTAATGATAAACTCGGTCAATTATCTCTAAGTGAGATTGATGACCACAGTTTTCAAGAAGTACCTTTCATACTTTATGAAAATAATAAAGAGCATCTAGGGGATTTTGAAACAGTAATGAGCCTAGTTGATGCTTATGATTTGGCCCAATCCAATACATTAAATGATATGGAGCAGTTTACAGATGCATACCTGGTACTAATTAATATGGGTGGAACAGATGATGACGATGTAGATAATATGAAAAAGAAAAGAACAATGCTAGTAGATGGTGATGGAGATGCAAAATGGCTTATTAAAGATGTTAATGATGCCTGGGTAGAAAACTATAAAAACAGGATAAAGAAAGATATTCATAAATTCTCTGGAACTCCTGACATGAGTGATGAAACCTTTGGAAGTTCACTTTCAGGAGTATCACTACGATATAAGTTATTGGCCATGGAACAGATAAGGGCAAATAAGGAAAGAAAATTCAAGAAAGGCTTGTTCAGAAGAATAGAACTAATAAGCAATTTTCTAGGGATAACTAATCAAGAATTAACTTTCACAGGCATTGATATACAATTTAATAGTACATTGCCACAAAATGTTCTAGAGATAGCACAAGTAATTAATTTATTAAGGCCAATCCTTCCTGACGAAACACTAATCGAGCAGTTGTACTTTGTTGATAATGCTAAAGAAGAGATGAAGAAAAAAAGGATTGAACTTGAAGACGAATTAGGTTCTTATCCGGATTTCTTTAATAGCATGAAAGCAGATGATGAAGATGGCGAAGAAAAAGTATAGTCAAAGCACTATAAATTATTTTGCAAGAAGGAAAGAAAGACGATTACTTGAAGAACTAAAAAAAGGGGAAGATTTAATATCTGAAATGCAAGTCTATTACCAGGATGCAGTATCGGATATTGGAGATGATATAGCTAAACTATTTGGTAAATATGTTGATGATAACAATCTGACTATTGAAGAAGCTAATAAGTATCTGACTGGAAATGAATTTAAGACATGGCGTAAAGGTATGAAAGACTATCTAAATGAAATAGAACTTCTAGGCGACACAAAGGAAGCAGAAGCTTTATTATTAGAACTTAATACATTAGCTATGAGGTCAAGAATAAGCCGATTAGAAGGGCTACAGTACTCAATTAAAGCTAATATGGCGCACATTGGAACGATAGAAGAAAGCAAGATAGAAGAACTCTTGATGAATGTTGGAAACAATGCTTATTATAAAGAGATGTATGATCTATATCTTTCTGGTGATAAGAAAGTCCTGGAAAAGATGGTTACTGGGAATGTTAGAATTGATAGCAGGAAAGTGGCTAAGATTGTAAATATGAATTGGTCAGGTGCGAATTATAGTAAGAACATTTGGGACAAGAAATATGAAATTAGCAGAAAGATTGAAAAGGCTGTTGCAAGTGCTATTGTAGGTGGAACTAGTCCACAGAAATTAATATCACAGATTACTAAAGAAACAGACTTAACTTTAAGAAAAAATGTATCTACTTTAGTACGTACAGAAATATCCCACGTTGTATCTGAAATGGATTATAATACTTATTCTGAACTAGGACTTGATGAATATAGAATATCTGGCACACTAGATAATAGGACTTCTACTATATGCCAATATCAAGATGGAAAAATCTATAAACTAAGTGAAAAAGAAACCGGTAAAAACTATCCACCTTTTCATCCTAATTGTCGAAGTGTAGCTGTGGCTGTTACTGAATATGATGATTTGAATACTAA
>JAAYFG010000029.1 GCA_012728335.1 Tissierellia bacterium
AGATAGTACCATTTCCAAGTTGCTGTATTTGGTTCATTATTTGGAAGCTTACAAAACTCGATCGTTAGAGTGATGGATCCTAATGAATACGACGCTTTATTAGGTACTCTGGTGGCTAGCTTTGAAAACATAAATTCAAGTTTAATTCTTATATCTATAGGACTATTAATCATATTGACTATATTTTTAAGAAAAGATTTACAGCTATTAGATGTTATATCACTTGGAAGAAATCAAGCTATTAATTTAGGTGTAGACTACAATAAATCCATAAGAAGATTACTAATGGGAGTTACCATTTGTATTTCTATATCTACTGCCATGGTAGGACCTGTAACATTTTTAGGTCTAATCGTAGCGAATTTATCAAGAGAGTTTCTAAAAACATATAAACATAAATTCATTATCACAGGAGCAGCTCTATTTGGAATGCTATTTCTAGTAGGAGGCCAATTTATAGTGGAGCATATATTTACTTATTCAGTGCCTGTAAGTGTGTTTATATCAGTTAGTGGGGGAATTTATTTCCTATATTTATTAATAAAACAAAGGAGTGTTTAATAAATGAAAATAAAAAATTTGTTGAAAAAATACGATAATAAAGTCGTAGTTGATGATATAGATTTCGAGATACCAAAAGGAAAAGTCCTATCATTAATTGGTCCAAACGGTGCTGGTAAATCGACTGTTATGGGAGTTATATCGAGATTAATCCATAAAGATGGTGGAGATGTTGAATTTGATGGAAAAGATATTACTAAGTGGAAAAGCGGTGATCTTTCTAAAAGATTAGCGATTCTAACACAAAGTAATCATTTACAAATGAAATTAACAGTTCAAGAGCTAGTATCATTTGGGAGATTTCCTTACTCTAAAGGAAGGCATACACCAGAAGATCTAGAAATTATTGAAAAAGCGATTGAATATATGGAGCTAGGTGATTTTAGGGATAGATATATCGATGAATTATCTGGCGGACAAAGACAAAGGGCATATATAGCAATGGTAATAGCCCAAGATACAGATTATGTATTACTTGATGAGCCTACAAATAATCTTGACATATATCATTCTACAAATATGATGAAAACGGTAAGAAAGCTATGTGATGAACTAGGTAAAACAATAATCCTAGTGCTTCATGAGATAAATTTTGCTGCTTTCTATTCAGATTATATATGTGCCATGAAAGATGCCAAGATAGCAAAATTTGGCACAGTGGATGAAGTAATAAATAAAGAGACTTTATCTGAAATATACGAAGTGGATTTTGAGGTAATGAATATCCAAGGTAAACCACTATCTATATATTATTAAAATAAGGAGAATTATATGAGAAAATTCATAACATTAATATTAACATTTATTCTAGTTTTATCACTTGCAGCTTGTGGTCAATCTAGCGAAAATACAAAAGTAGAAGAACCAAAAAATGAGACAACTACTAATGAGCAACCTACTGCAAAAGAACCGAAAAGAATACCAGTTATCGGACTTGATGAAGAATCTAAAGAGGTTGAAACATATATAGCGAAAGATCCACAAAGAATAGCAGTCCTTGATCTAGCATCATTAGATATACTTAAATCACTTGGATTAGCTGATAGAGTAGTGGGCGTTACTACAACACAAATACCATATCTTCAAGATGTGGTAACTAAAGAAGGTGTAAAAAACATAGGTACGCTAAAATCACCAGACCTCGAAGCAATCATGGAATTAGAACCAGACTTAATTCTAATGGGTGGTAGAGCAGGTGAATTTTACAAACAACTATATCAAATAGCACCAACTTTAAGATTGTCGACATATAAAGATAAGGGCGTTGTTGAGAGTACAAAAATCAATTCGCAAAAGATAGCTTCTATATTTGGGCTGGAAGAAAAGGTTGATGAGCTTTTCCAAGGATTCGATACTAGAATTCAGGCACTAAAAGAAAAGGCAAAAGGCAAGACAGCCATAGTAGGTATAGTGACTAATGGTGGTTTTAATGTAGCTGGTAACGATGGAAGATTATCGCTTGTTGGTAGAGAAATCGGTTTTGAAAATATCGGAGTTGAATCAGATACACAAACAGTAGCACATGGAAATGAAGCGTCATTTGAATTTATAGTTCAAAAAAATCCTGACTATATCTTTGTCCTAGATAGAGATGCAGCAATAGCTACAGAAGGAGCTCAATTAGCAAAAGATATCATGGAAAATGAATTAGTTAAAAGCACAGATGCTTACAAAGATGGAAACCTAGTAATAGTTGAAAACTCAGCTGTTTGGTATACTGCTGAAGGTGGCATCAGCGCCCTAGACATCATGCTAAAAGACTTAGAAAGCACTGTAAAATAACGTTTCGATAACAAATTTTTACGAATCTGGTTCTCAGGACTTTAGAAACCCATTTCAAAAGTTCATCACTGAGCTATTGTGAAAATGCAATCTAAATCTAATAAAGATGACATTTTACAATTTAAAGGGTAAAATATCATCATAATAGGAGGTGTCTATGAAAAAAGCAAAAGTAATGTTTATAGTGCTTGTCCTAATTTTGATACTAACATCTTGTATACGCGCAAATACACCTGATGGAACAGCAGAATTAAATGAAAGAGAAACTAAACAAGACAATTATATAGAAAAAGAAGATGTAAAAACTCCAGTTGAAAAACCAGAACCAGAACCAGAACCAGAACCTGAGCCTGAACCAGAGCCAGAACCAGAGCCTGAGCCAGAACCTGAACCAGAGCCAGAACCTGAACCTGAACGAACTGGTCCAGAAGTAGATACTTATAATGGTATTAATTTGAACTATCCAAATTGGAAGTCCGTAATTTTTAGAGATGATTACTTAACTATAGTAAATAAAACATATAAACTATCTGCATATTATGAACCAAGCGATTTAGTGGATGTAAATAGAGAGTATATTACCTATGGAACGGCTACGATGAGAAAACCAGCTTATGATGCATTTGTAAAGATGAGAGAAGCAGCAAGCGCTGAAGGATTAACGCTAAATATCTCAAATTCTTATAGGTCATATGCAACACAAAAAAGAATTTACCTAGCATACTTAGATAGCGATTCTCAAGATAATGTTGATACATATTCTGCAAGACCGGGTCACTCAGAGCACCAACTTGGATTAGCGGCAGACTTTGCTGCAGGAAGCAGAAGTTTGTATGCCTTTAACGGAACAGCAGAGCAACAATGGATGGAAAACAATGCTCATAAGTATGGATTCATACTTAGATACATGCCAAATACATCTCATATCACTGGATATATCTATGAATCATGGCATTATAGGTATGTAGGAGATCAGGCAGAGCAAATTAAAAATTCAGGATTAACTTTAGAAGAATATTTAGGATATTAAAGATAATGATATGTCAGTAATGGCATATCATTTTTTTTTGGTAAAATATCAAAATATATTTGATTTTGGTCTAAATATTTTTAGAAATGAGCATTTGTCCTAAAGTTGTCCTGATTGTATTAAGAATTGTTCACAAAAATGATAATAATTGATAGGGTAAAATGTTGTACAATGTGCTTAGGTGATAAAGTTGAAAAAAATATATGTAGCCATGAGTGACAAATCGTATGAATCTAGTTTTATTAAATCAATAAGACGTAGATTTAAAGGCGATTTAGAAATTATCCAATTAAATATTAAATCTATGATTATGGAGAAAAGCTCTTTTCTTATTACTGATAATCTGGAAATCAATTTTGATAATACAATTTTGATGACTGATAATAAGGAAGGTAGCGGGATTTACAAATATCAGGCAGTATCTGAAATTTATTTGCAAATAACGAAAAAGATAAATGAACTTCAAAACATAGATAAATCTACAAAGATCATATCCTTCTTAAATATCAATTTCCAAATAGGTAGAAACAAATTTGTAGAAAACTTGATTAATGCAATGAAAGAAAAAGACAAAATTTTAAGTATTAATCTTAATGAAATACTTTCTAGTGTGGAAATTGCTGAAAAATCTACTATAAGAGACCTATACTTTTTTGAGAAAATCGTTGGTGGTTTAAACCTCGATGATATCGTAATTAAGTCAAATGGCTGTGATTATCTTAACGGATATCAAAGTTTTGACTTAAAAGAAAATGAGTACTCACTTGTCATCTCAAAACTCTCAAAGATTCTCCACAAGTCCAAATATGACTATACATTTATAGATACTAACTTTATACCTAGTGAACATATTCTATCCATCCTTAAACAATCTAACATAATATTCCTTTTCTACAGCAACGACTTCGATTATGAATATGTATATTCAATTCTAAAATACTTCAAAGAAAACAATTATTCGAATACCCAAACTATAATATTTTCGATAGGTCAAAAAACACCAAAAAACAAAGAATCAATCCATCTTTACTCATTGAATGAGATACACAAAATCGAGGAAATAATTGAAATTATCAGACGATAAACTCATGATATTTACTCTAGCTAAAGATCATATCCTAAAAGAAAGTATAAGTGAGCTAAGTGACCAACAATTAAAGCTTTTTGTAAACAAAATATGCCTTCAAAAAATGGAACAAGAAAAGCTAAGATTTGACTATGAAACTATATACGAGATATCAATACAGATATTTTATAGGATAAGAGGATATGGAGTATTAGAAAATCTCCTATCGGATGACGAAATTAGTGAGATTATGGTTAATGACATTGAAAATATTTTTATCGAAAAACATGGACATATTATAAAATCGAATTATGAAATTGAAGATCTGAAGGAATATTATCGAATTATCCAAAAGATTGTAAGTAAATCAGGAAGAGAGGTGAACTTGTCAAATCCAATAGTAGATGCAAGATTAGAGGATGGTTCCAGAGTTAATATAGTACTTCCACCAATCGCAAAAGAACAACCAATAATGACTATAAGAAAATTCCCTAAACATAACATAGATATAAATTTTCTGATTAGAAACAAGACCATTTCACAGGAAGTGGCAGATTTCATTGAAATATTGGTAAGGACCAAACATAATATTTTGGTTGGTGGAGGAACTTCATCTGGAAAAACAACATTTTTGAATGCTATGACAGAATTTATAGGAGATGACGAGAGAATTGTCACCATTGAAGATTCAAGGGAGCTACAAATAATTAATAAGAAAAATTTATTAAGTTTAGAAACGAGAAATTCTAATACTTCGAATCGAGGACTTATAGAGATTAGTGAGCTTATTAAAAATTCACTTCGTATGAGACCAGACAGGATAATTGTTGGAGAGGTTCGTTCAAAAGAGACAATTGATATGTTAACTGCATTAAACACAGGACATGATGGAGGTATCACAACTGCACATGCGAATTCAACAATTGATATGCTATCAAGGCTTGAGACTATGGTATTAAGGTCTGATTTAAATATACCTTTAGAAGCTGTAAAGAGGATGATTGGGTCTTCTTTAGAGATATTAATTCATCTAGCAAAAGTAGAAAATGGTATGCGAAAGGTAGTAGAGATAAGCGAGATTTACCTAGAAGAAGATAAAGTATGTATTAATAAGTTATATGATTATAACTATGAAACAAAACAGTTGGAAAAAACAGGAAATCAAATGATAAGAGATCAGAAAATAAAAGGATGGTATTATGGCTCATAACAATAAAACATCAATTAATAGCTTTTTCATATCATTTGTTCTTTTTAGTTTCTATGCTCAAATATTTTTTCAAAATGTTCTTATATCAATAATACTTGGAGTACTTATAAGCATAAAATTTAAAAGGATTTTCTATGATCTAATAATAAAGAAACAAAATCGCAATAACATAATTATGTTTCGAGACTTTCTAGATATATTTAACACATCGATAATGTCTGGCAATAATTTTTATGAATCTATGGTAGCGACCAAAGACGAGATAACTGTCCTATATGATAGAAATTCAAAAATTGCAAAGGCAATAACTGAGTTAGTTGAAAATCTAGATAATGGGATAATACAAAATGATGCTTTACTGATTTTTGGCGACAGTCTTGGTTTTGATGAAGCTAGAATATTTGCGCAAACTATGCAAATGGGCTTAGACTCAGGAATGGAAATTAGGGAAGTAATAAGTATCACTAAGGATCAACTTACTGATCAGATAAATATGGAGCTTGATATTAGGACAAATCTGGATTCTAGTAAAAGGGAATTTCTGATAATGATGATATTACCTTTGATCATCATTACATTACTAAATCTAACTAATATAAGAGAATTAAACTTTATGGACTATATTATACGAATGGTTGTATTTGGGTTTATTGTTTTCTCGTTGTACCTGGGGGAGTTGATAGTCAATTTGGAGGTCTGATGAAACTATTACCAATTATTATGTCAACTGTTATGGCATCTTTATATGTGATAATAACGATAATATATAAAGATGAATATGATATTCTTATCGAAAAAGTAGAGGATAAAAGGTCACTAAAAGCGATTTATTTACCGTTTATGATATTCATATCAAAAAATATAAAGAATCAATCAAGGTTGTTAAGCTTTGATGCAAGAAAATCCATCCAGTACTTTGAAGATAAAAGATACTATAAATACTATGAACTGTTATTTGTATCTAAAAAAATTGCACTAATTTATTTTTCCATATTACTTCTATTGTTTTTTATATCCGTAATTAGTATTCCAATATTGATGATTTTTATTCCCATAATAGCTATTCTTATTTTTCTTTTAGTAGATAATCAACAACATCTCAAATATAAATCAATTAAAAATGATATGAAAGATCAATTACCTATGTTGCTTACAAGTCTATCTCTATTAATAGAATCAGGAATAGGATATAGAAGGTCTATTGAATTAATAACAAATAGTTCTAACGATGTATTATCCAAGGAAATAAAGGCTGTCTTAGACAGTATAGATAATGGAAAAGATGAGATTGATGCATATATGCAGCTTACTTTTTTTAGTGAGGATTTGTTGATAAGAAAGTTCATATCATTAATCATACAAAACCTATACAAAGGAACAGAGGACTTTTCATTTTCACTTAAAAGTCTAAAGGATGAGGCTTGGAAGGTTAGAAAATCAAATATAATTAACAAGACAAAGAAAGCAAGCCAAAAGCTATTAATGCCAAATCTAATAATATTTGCATCGATAATGGTAATGGTTATGCTGCCGATACTACTAAATGTGATCTAGGAGGATATATGAAATATATGAATACTTTTAGCTTAATTAAAGCTAAGTTATTGGATGATAAAGGGGAGGTAAATATGATAGCGATAGTATTAATACTGATAGTTGTTATCATGCTTGCCATAATATTTAAAGACAGTATGGAATCCTTGCTAAAGGGTATTTTTGAAAGAATACAAAGTGATGTTGAAGGATTTTAAAACTGTTATAAAAAGTGAAAAAGGAGCTGTTGAATTTATCGAGACATCTATTGTTTTCAGCATAATTTTCTTTCTGATTTCAATGTTATTGATTATCACACTTTTTACTATTAACAAGATTACATATAAAGAACAAAACTATATGCAATCTTTAGATATCTTAAACAACCAAGAAACAGACAACTCAAGAATTGTTAAATCTAAAGGCTTGATATTTACAAAAGCATCACTAAAAGATGATTCAAAAACAGTGGTTGAAAAAAGAATTAATACACATGAATTCTTAAGAAAAATAGATTTATCAAAAGATATAGTTAATGAACTTGCAAAATTGAAAATCAATGGTAAGTCTATTAGTTCAATTGTTGATAGATATATAAACTCAGCAAAAAAGTTAGGTGACATATTAAAATGATAAAAAACACTAAAGGAATTATCTCAATTTTTCTAGCACTCATTATCATGCCAACTTATATGTTTGCTATCATATCTATTGATATAGCGAGACTATATGCAGCATCTAATTATCTAAGATTAGCAAATGAAGCTGCTATAAGTTCTAGATTTCTAAATTTTGATAGGAATCTTTATGATAAGTATGGATTACTCGGCATTAAAAAAGATAAAATGATTATATTGGAAACGAAAGAAATAGTTGAGAAAAACTTATATCCTATGTCAGAAAATGATAATCTAAACAACTTAAAAATCTTGGATTTTAGATTAGATTTTGATGATGATTCTAATTTGCTAGCTTCTAATAATTTAGAAGAACAGATTATTACTCAAATGAGTTATAAGGCACCTATCAAGGTCATTAATGGATTCATTAATCTTTTAGATATTATGAAGACTTCAAAAAGCTATAATCAGGTACTAAGCAAAAAAATTAAATACAATGAAGAAATTGACAAATTTACTAGCAAAAGGGATGAATTGTCCAATGCTCTAATCAAATATAGTCAAAATTCAAAACTAATAAATGAAAAGTTTTTTAGCTATAAGAAAGAATCAAAAGAACTTAAGAAAAAAATAATTACATCAAATGAAGAGTCAAACGCCCTAATAGTTAAAAAGACTAAATTTAGTGAAGATGAGAAAAACAACTTATCGAAATTTTATAAATCAATATTAACTGAGGATTTTACTCTACAATTGGTCAATTTACATACTTTCATTAAGGATAACATTATAGATGAGATTTTGTCAGAAAAAAAGAACTCCTTCATTAGCCAGTATTCTAAGATTAAGATGCCATTTGAAAAGCTCATTAGCATAAACCAGATAGAACCTATAAAATATACGTTTCTTGCTAATGATAAAGAATATGATATAAAGATTATACTGAATGATATACAAAATGTATTGGAGCAAATGTTAAAGGTTAATGAAGAAAACCTTAGCAAAAGTACTCAAATGTTTCTTGAAAAGTATGTCGTAGTAAATGACTCCATAACTGAGCAAACAGGCTTTGTAGAAAAAATCAATGAATATCTTGTTACGTTAAACGCAGATAATAATGCTTTAGAAAAAGCTCTGAATGATTGGAAAAGCTCCATCGATAAGATAGAAGATAAGGATGTAAAAACACAATTCAAATCAGAATACACATTTACTAGTAAGAAATTTTCTGATGAGAATATCCAAGCGCTTAAAAACCAGATCAATCGAGATAAAGACAAGTTAATCTTAATGAGGGAATTTGTTGGTGATATTTCACCACAGGAGCTAGGAGTACTTTTAGAAGACGTCAATGAATATGCGATAATAGATAACTATGAAGTTTTTGACAAAATTGGGTAGCTAAATACGCTAGAAAAATATGCTTTATTTAAGGGATTAGTAACTACTGATATAAAACCAGCAGTAACTAAAACTGAAAAAAATGAAGCAAGAAAGAACATAAATAAGATAAAAGCTTTCAACAAAGAGAACAATACACAAAGTAACATCAAGTCTAGTTTATATGATTATATTGATAAAAATAGAGCTGAATTAATTTTGAAAAGTCGGATCAATGAGTTAGAAAAACATACAAAACTAAGCGCTATTGAGATTGACAATCATAAAGATCTAGGAAGCATCTTAGAGGATTCTAATCAGAATATGAAACTATCCAAAAACAATGATACTCTACTAAATAGCATCCTTATCGCTGAATACATTAGCGATAATTTCTCTAATAAGTTTTCGAATGAGCAAAACGTATTTACTACTCAAAAAGAATTCATTTTATTTGGCTCAGATAGATTAGATGCAAATGTAGCAAAGACGAATGCACTAATATTTGGTACTAGAATGGGATTAAATTCAATTTATGCTTTCACTAATCCAACTATTAGAAAAGAAGCGTTGATGATATCAACTGCATTAGCAGGTTGGACAGGCGTAGGAGTTCCCTTGATGGAAGCTTTAGTAGTTTCTATGATGTCTTTTGGTGAAAGTCTCGTAGATATGAGTAAATTGAATGAAAATAAAAGTGTTGAAGGTTTTAAGAACAATGCTACTTGGCAGGTATCTATATTAGGGTTACAAAACATGATTAAAAGCCAAGCTAGTGAGCTTGCAAAAAAAAGCATCGATAATATTTTTGATAGATTGGAAGACTTATCTAATAAAGGGGTTGATACTGTTTCCGATACCCTAGATGAATTTATAGCACAAAGCCATGATGGAATTATTCAAAGTATAAATGGGACAATAATAATTCCAATTCAAAACAGTATCATGCAAATAATATCTAGTCCAATAGGTGATTTATCCAACCAGATTAATGAGTTATTTATAGAGTTAAACAATTTGGCTAGTAGTGAAGAAAACTCTTTTATTAGAAACATTAAGATTAAGGCAGTCAATTACTTAGAAACTAACTATATAAACAAGATACAAGAACTTTTGACAAACCCTAAAGAGATTACAAACCAATATCTCATTGATTTCATTGAGGGATTAACTGAAGATGTTGAGGAACTAATTAAAGGCCAGATTAAAAATTATTCAAACCAATTTAAAGCTGACATATCTTCAATACTATCAGAAAAAAAAGAAAATTATAAACAAATCGCAACTGATAAGATAAATGAGTACCTTGGGAAGTTTTCTCAAAATGAAAGTAAAAAGTTATCCATGTTTAATCAATCAGCACTTAGTTTTAACTACGATGATTATCTAAAATTAATGTTGGTATTTGGTCTAAATGGCTCCGGTAGAAATGATATCTTAAGAAGGGTGGCATTGGTGATAGATTATGAGATGAAAAAACTCGATTCTTCTTTTGATATAACTAATGTTTACATTGAAGCATCGATCACCACTACAGCAAATGTAAAAATGTTTTTAGATGTATTGCCAGGGGTTAATAGAATCAAGAAAATAGAAAATACTTTAGAAATGAAATATTAAGAGGTAATATGAAAAAACTAATTTTAATTATTATGATATTGTTGTTATTTGTGACAGGATGTGATGACACAAAAGCTATGAGAGTTGTTGATCTAGATGGTGTAAGTATAAATTTACCAAATAATTGGGCGAGAAAGAATGGTTCTAATGGCACATACCTAACGGATTTAAAGCAAGTGATATTATATGACAGCCTTGATAAAGGTATGAATAATCAAGACATATTTAGTTATATCAAATCTAGTCTAAATTTTTATGATTTAGGTAAATTTCCGAGATCTTCACGTCTAGTAGTAGATGTCGCAGAGAAAGATTTCGAAACAATTCTGTCTGGCCATATCAATGAGAGTAAACTAAATTTTAAGATAATAATTTTTGAAAATACTAGAACTAATTTTCTAATCGTTGTTGGTGATGATATGGAAGCGGTTGAAAAATTATATGATCAAATCATCAAGTAAAGGGATCATAACCATTGAAGCATCTTTAGTATTGAGCGTGTTCTTTTTAGGTTTCATATTTCTTATAAATCTATCAATAAGTGTTTTTGCTGAATCTCAAACTAAAAAAGCGCTCAATTCAATGGCTCTTGAACTCGCCCACTATTCATATATCCTAGAAGAACTAAATCTTCTCGAAATAAGCGCTACTAGTGATGAAATATCTATTCTTGAGTCATCGGGTAAGATTATCAACAAAGAAGTTATAGAAAAACCTGATGATATTGACTTAGCATATATTTATAAGCAATTTAAAGAATTATTGCTAGATAAAACGACACAAAATATCAAGAAGTTACTTTACAACAACCTGCTTAAAAAAATGGCGAAAGCTCATCTTATTAAATCATCTAGTTTGGTAGAAAAAAGCGTGGTAGCCGGTTATGACGGGATGGATTTTACTGAATCAAAAATTCATCAAAATACTGGTGAGATTGAATTAAATCTTAAATATAAACTCTCTGTAAGCGGTTTTAGTAGATTCAAAATTACTAGAAATATAAGTCAGACTGCCTTTGTGAAGACAAATAATATGATTAAGCAATCAATTAAAGTAAATAAAAGTATATGGCATGAGAGCAACTTTGATAGAGGTAGATTTTTTGTAGAATATTTTAAAAAGCACGCAAATGATCAGGTGATTAAGTCTGGTCAAGGTTTGGACTTTTTTGACCCAAGTACAAACACTGTTAAACAAATGCACTCACTTAATATATTCAAGCCTTCCTATTCTGATATGAATGATGGAAACTATATACTTAAAGCTGATGAAACACAAAAAATCATAACTAAATATTATAAAGATATGCTAGAAAATATAGTAAAAACAAATGGTAGGGTACTCTTAAATGATAATAGCTCAATAACATTGAATAGTGATATAAATACGACTTTAATTCTTGTAGTACCCAACGAGGCAGTTAAGTATAGCGCTTTTAACGCTTTAATTGACGATTTAAGAGCAGCTGGAGTTAGCGTAGAGTTATTTCACATGGAGGATGCCTTATGACCCTAATTTTTGCGATTTTCAGCCTATATGCTTTATTCAAAAGATATGAAGACATTAAACTTTCTACTTATCAAGCTATATCAATGAGTCTTTTGTTGGTAGGAACTAGTTGTATACATGTGAAGGAACAAATCGCGATTATCCTAATGCTTCATATAAGCATTATTGATATAAAGGAAAATATCATCCCTAATATTTTGAGTGTCCTGATATTCATTTTAGGTACAAATTACTTTTCCGTAGATATGACAATTGAGACAATAATTTCATTAATTTTTTTATTTATACTTGCATTAACATCTATCGTATCAGGTTCTATAGGATTTGGTGATATCAAATTACTCATCGCACTATATATTTTCTTAGGCTCCAATAGATTTATAGGACTTCTTTTTTATCTTTGTCTGTTTTTATTTCTCGCATCAATATCATTGTTTTTTACAAGGAATGCATCAAAAAAGCAAACATTTGCTATGGCGCCTGCTATATTTGTAGCATTTATATTAGTAATTTTTGGAGGTTAAATGAGAAAATTAATTATTGTTTTTTTAGCTTTATTAACTATTATCGCATGGAAAATATATTTTGATACCAAATCAGATATTAAGCTTAAATATGAAAAAAACATTAGTGTAGCAGACCAACTATATGAGATGAATGCATATGATGACTCTATTGATCTTTATATAGAGGCAAATAAAATTATTCCAAATGATAAGTCTAAAGAAAGAATACTTGAGATTTATCTGATTAAAAAGGAATATGAGAATGCAGCAACTTTTGTATCTTCTATTGAAGGGGAAATAAAACATAGCCTAACAGAAAAATATTTAAATCATCTAATAGCTGTTAAAGAATACAAACAGATAAATAAGTTCATAAAAGAAAACAGTTTTAGTGATTTCGCAAAAATTAAACGTATTATCAAAAAGCATTTCACCATTTCTGATAGGAAATATGCTGATGTAATTCAGCTAGGTGAGCGAATGTTTTTAGTTAACGATGGTGTTTCTGACATGATTATTAATGATAAAGAAAGAGTTGTTTTCCCAAAAAAATATAATCAAATTATTGGCTTTGATGAAAATGCAAAGCTTGTTACAGTGAAGCAACAAGACGTCTTTGAAGTAGTAGATATTAAGGGGAATATAAAATCAAAAATAAAGGCAAAAGATATATATCGTTTCAATGATGAATATTATGTTTGTAGGGAAGAGAAAAGCTATGTGTTACTTAACCGCTTAAATGAGATAAACCATACATCAGAATATATATCAAATGTAAGTGATGGTATGTTTGTATCAGTAAAATCAAATGTCATTAGTGTTATGAACAAAAATCTAAAAGTACTAGCTCCTATAGAAGGCAATAAAGTGAAAGTAAATCAAGATAATACGGCCATTTTTGGAGATAGACTTGTAGTAGAACAAAATGGTGCGTTTATTTACAATATTAAAGATAAAACAAGGTCGAAAAATTTTGAAGATGTAGATTTTCCTAATGGAAGCTTAATTGCGGTAAAAAAGGATGGGAAATGGGGTTTTATTGATAATGAATTCAATCCAATAATTGATTTTAAATACGACTATGCAAAGTCTTTCTCTGAGGATATTGGATATGTTTACAGTGAAAATGCTTGGAAATTTATTGATCAAAAAGGTGAATTCTTAGAAGAGGTTGCTTATGAGCAGATATTACCATTCAATAAGATAGGCATAGGGTTTATTAAGCAAGACGGTTTATGGAGTATGATAAAAATGGCTACGATGGAGGAATGATGAAAGAATTTTTAGTCGATATAAGTAATTCGAATGATTTAATGATAAATATGATGCTAAACAATAAAATAGAATGTTTAGTAGATTTTTCTATGGAGAAAAATATCATTCGATATAACCTTGAGGGCTTAGTAACACCAAAAGAAAAGTATATAGAAAAGATTAGCTATGAAGATATCTTTGATGTGCTAGCACAAAGTCTAGAGATAATTTCATATATGGAAAACTATCTTATCAGCATTGAGCAAATTGATTTTTCAATGAAGAATATATTTTTCGATGAATTAGGTATCATAAAAATTGTTCTAGATCCATTTCGTGATGAGGTCTCTAGCTTAAATGAGTTGTTTTATCAGCTTTTTGGAAATTTTAAGCTCCAAGTAGATGGGCATGCTCAAGAGTTACTGACACTATACAATTTCTTTAAACAGGATAGCCCAAATCTAGAAAGACTGGGTGAAATGCTAGAAATTAAAAACTTAGAAGTCAATACAGTAGCTACTAAAGAATTAGTGTTTGACAGAGAGAACAATTTAGATATAATTAATGATGGTAATAAAAAAGTGTCTGAAAAAAAAGATAAAAAAAGTTATCTAGATAAAATATTTGGTGTATTTAGCAAGAAAGAGTATAAGCTTAAGTCCCTTAATTTAGACATTCGGATACCTAAAAAATAAATTTCAAAAAAATATTTGACAACTACCAAAAAGTGTTGTAATATATAAAAGTACTTCACGAGGAAATCTAAGTGAAAAAGTACAGAAAAATTAAAAATGAATAAAAAAAATGTTGACAACAAATCATCTGAATGATAAACTAATAAAGTCACTTGATGAGGCCCTATGGTCAAGCGGTTAAGACATCGCCCTTTCACGGCGGTAACCCGGGTTCGAATCCCGGTGGGGTCACCATAATGACCTAACAGAAATCTATG
Source organism: Tissierellia bacterium (assembly GCA_012728335.1). GTDB lineage: Bacteria > Bacillota > Clostridia > Tissierellales > Peptoniphilaceae > JAAYFG01. The sequence continues at coordinate 15,024 of JAAYFG010000029.1, forward strand.
ATTTCGTAGTAGGTCATATGCAACGAAATCCAAATCTTTGATTTGGTTAATGTAGTTGCCAATTGGACTATACTAGATGAATAGTAATATGTGACGAAGTAATAAATAATAAGCTGGTGTAGCTCAATTGGTAGAGCAACTGACTTGTAATCAGTAGGTTAGGGGTTCAAGTCCTCCCACCAGCTCCATATTATTTTTATATATTTGGAGGAGTACCCAAGTTGGCCAAAGGGGACGGACTGTAAATCCGTTAGCTAAGCTTTCAGTGGTTCGAATCCGCTCTCCTCCACCAAAATTTAATTTAATAAAACATGCGGAAGTGGCTCAGTGGTAGAGCATCGCCTTGCCAAGGCGAGGGTCGCGAGTTCGAATCTCGTCTTCCGCTCCATTTTTGTATTTAAGAATATTTTTTGTACCATTAGCTCAGCTGGATAGAGCGTCTGGCTACGGACCAGAAGGCCAGGGGTTCGAATCCTCTATGGTACACCATAAGTAAAGCCCAGAGTATATTTTACTCATGGGCTTTTTTAGTACCTAAATATAGAATATGATAAAATTCATAATGATATGCTGCCATAATAATAATTAAAATATTGACCTATTAGTTTTTTACCGCTATAATCAAGTAGAGAATTATAAGTTAAACTTTAAAACTAATTACTATACTTTTTTTTGAAAGGAGATATTTATGATTAAAGTAATAAGAAATTCTTTTGAACTTTTTAATGAAAAAAGACCTTTTTATATTGTTACAATTATAGATAAGACAGGTTCTTCGTCTAGAGAAATAGGAACAAGTATGATAGTTACAGAAAATGGTTTGGAATTTGGGACTATTGGTGGTGGACTCAAAGAGTTTAAAGCAATAGAGTATGGTCAATCAATCATAGATGATAAAATAAGCTGTAATAAAAAAATTCAAATGACAAAAGATGAAGCTGAGAGAACTGGAATGGCGTGTGGTGGAATGAATGTTCTGCGTTACGAATATATAGATCCTTCTAATCAGGTCAATGGAGAATATTTTGAGGAGATAATAAATAAATATGCTGATAATAAAGTCGAATTAGTGTATGCATTAGATGACGATATAGGATTTAGTATCAGAATAAATGATGAAATTAGAAACTTCAGTAAGAGTAGTAATTTAAAGTCTGATAATCTATTTAGTCTAAAAATAAAAGAGGAGATAATGGTATACATATTTGGTGGGGGACATGTGACAAAAGCATTGGTTCCAATATTAGATTATCTAAATATTAAGACTACAATAGTTGAAGATAGGGAAGATTTTTTAATTCAAGACAATTTTCCTAAATCTAAATTGATTTTAAAAGACTTTTCAGATTTAGGCAATTTACCAATAAAGGAAAAAGATTACATATGTATTATGACTAGAGGACATAAATATGACAATCAAGTTTTATTGCAAGTAATTTTGAAAGAACCTAAATATATAGGTGTAATAGGCAAAGTTGCAAAAGCTAAAGCATTATATAATTTATTGGAAGAAAAAGGGTTGTCTGAGCTTGCTAAAGACAGGGTTTTTTCTCCAGTAGGCTTACCTATTGGTGCACAAACTCCCGAAGAAATTGGTATTAGCATAGCTTCTCAAATAGTGCAGATTTATAGAAGTGATAAATGATGGTTGTTTGTTTTATAGGAGGTAAATATGAGTATTAGTGCTATAATAATGGCTTCCGGTATGTCAGAACGAATGGGAGAAGATAAGCTAAAACTTTTATATAAGGGAAAGCCAATTTTTCAATATGTAGTAGATATAGTTAAAGATTTGGATTTTGTTGATAAAATTATTGTAACTAATGATGAAGAGATAACAAAATATTCTGTGGATAATGGATTAAGAGCAATAAAAAATGACAATTTCCGTGTCGGTAAGAGTGAAAGCATAAAAATTGGTGTAAAAAATTCTTCAAAAGATACTTCTGGGTATATGTTTTTTGTATCAGATCAACCACTTTTATCTAAGAAGACTGTAATTCAGCTGATTAACTGTTTTGAGCAGAACAATGACAAAATTGTATATCCACTATTTAATGGCAAAAAAGGAACTCCAACAATATTCCCTATTAAACATAAAGAAAGCTTTTTTGAGTTAAAAGGAAATCAAGGAGGACTTATATTAATAGATGCAGATAACTCTATAAGTGTTAGAATTGACACAGAAGAAGAGCATTTTGACATTGATACTAAAGAAGACTATAAAAAATTAACAAGTGAATAATAAAATAAATTCTAAAAACTCTTAAATATTTTTAAATATTTAAGAGTTTTTTAATACAGACAATAAAATACGATAAAATTAGTCATTAAATGTAAAACGTCTTATTTTATTGTTGATTTTAATGAGAAAGTATGAACTTTTAGCTAAAAACACTTAAAAAATTTATGATTAAACTTAAACATGTTCTATAATGATGTTTTTTAATGACGATTTACATTTGATAAGTGAAGAAAATGTCTCAAAAGTCGATGAAATGCACATCTATCACGAAATGATAATGAATAATTAAAAAAGGTGTGCTATTATTAAGTTAATGAGTAATTAGTTTACTAAAGTAGGATGGTTTAAAGCGAATAAGTGTATATTTCTATTCGGGGGTGGAAGTTATGATGATTAATGTAGTAATAAATGATGAAAGAATTAGTGTAGAAGCTGATCCTCTAAAGAGGTTAATCGATTTTTTGAGAGATGATTTAGGATTAACTGGTACTAAAGAGGGTTGTTCAGAAGGTGAATGTGGTGCTTGTACAGTTATTTTAGACGGGGTTGCAGTTACTTCATGTACAGTATTGACAGGACAGGTAAATAATTCAGAAGTTATAACGATTGAAGGATTAGAAAAATCAGGTGAACTTGACATACTTCAAACAAAATTCATAGAACACGGCGCTGTTCAATGTGGTTTTTGTACACCAGGATTTATAATGAGTGCGAAAGCGTTAATGATGAAGAAAAAGAATCCTACTTTAAGTGAAATTAAAACAGCTATTGAAGGCAATTTATGTAGATGCACAGGATTTGTAAAAATAGTCGAAGCAATTGATGCTGCTTGCAAGGAGGTATAGATATGTTTTATGCTCCAGAAAATGAAATAGAATTAATTGAATCTTTAAAGCTAGCAGATGATAAAACCTACATTATCGCAGGTGGAACAGATTTAATTATAAAACTGAAAAACCGTAAAATTATAGACTACAGCATAATTGATATAAGTAAAATGCAGTCATGGAACTATTTGACTGAAGATGACGATAATTATTACATAGGACCACTTATAACAATGACTGAGCTTTGTGACAACGATACCGTAAAGGAAAAATTACCTGCTATATATTGGGCTGCAAAGGAACTAGGGTCTACACAAATTAGGAATAAAGCAACAATTGGTGGTAATATTTCTAATGCCTCTCAATCAGCAGATACGCTTTTAAGTCTGTATGCATATGATGCCAAGATAAAGATTATAAATAGTTTAGGAGAAGAAAAAATCGTTGGAATAGAGGATTTTGTTGTAGGAAGAGAGAAAACGATTTTAAACCTCGGAGAAGCAGTTAAAGAGATAATTATAAAGAAAAAAGATAGAATTAGTACATTTAAAAAAGTCGGCTCAAGAAAAGCAGTAACAATTTCAAAAGTGAGTTGTGCTGTAGAATTGCTGAAAAAGGACGAATTAGTTGGAAATATAAGAGTGTTTCTAGGTGCTGTAGGAATAAAACCTGTACGGGCAGAGTTGTTAGAAGCAGAGTTTTCAGGTAAGAAATTATCAGATGTAAGTCTTGATAGACTAAGAGAAGCAGCATTTAACGAAGTTGAAAAAGCGATACCTACTAGAGATTCCAGATTCTATAAAAGAGTTGCTATAGAGGGATTAATAGAGGAAGTGTTAGGAGATTTGATGCGCTATGAAAAACTATAAATATGTAGGTAAGAGTATAACTAGAGATGATAGTTTAACTAGAGTTACCGGTGAAGCAAAATTCCTTGCAGATGTTAAAAAACAAAATATGCTATACGGAAAACTTATTTTAAGTGAACGTCCACACGCTGAAGTAGATTTTGATTTTGAAGAAGCATTGAAAATAGATGGTATAGTAGCTATCTATACATATAAAGATGTTCCTAAAATAGCTTATAACTCTATGGAGTGGTTTACTGGAGTAACTGGTAAAAGAGATGAATATATTTTAAATGAGAAAGCAAGATATGTTGGTGATAGGATTGCTTTAGTAGTTGGAGAGACTAAAGAAATAGTTGAATATGCTATTAAGAAAGTCAAAGTAATATACACTGATCTTCCGGTAGTTGTAGGAATTGAAGAAGCAAAAAAAGATGAACATATAGTTCAAAGTGAAACTAATCTAGGATTTAGAAAATACATCGAAACTGGAGATTATGAAAAAGCTAAAAGTGAAGCTGATTTTGTAGTAACAGATGTAGGTTCAACTCCAAGAACTCATCACTTAGCAATTGAACCACATATTGCACTGGGTGAAATAGATGATTATGGGAATTTAGTAGTGTCTACTCCTTGTCAAATGGTATTCACTGTGCAAATGCACTTAGCTAGAGTCTTAGAAATTCCATTTTCAAAAGTAAGAGTTATTAAAGCAAATATGGGTGGATCATTTGGTGGAAAACAACAACCTATATTAGAAATGACTGCTGGCTTTGCTACTTGGAAATTAAAGAGACCTGTTATGGTTTATATGGATAGAGAACAGAGCATAATTGGTACTGTTACTAGAAATCCGACTAAACAAAGAATAGAACTAGCAGTAAAAAAAGATGGTACTATTCTAGGACGGAAAGTTGAAGTTGAAATAGACGGTGGAGCATATGATACCAATAATTCAAGTGTAACAAATGCTTTAGCAAAGAAACTGTTCAGACTGTATAAATTTCAAAATCAAAAATTTATCGGTGAAGCATATTTTACTAACGCATTATTTGGAGGAGCTGCAAGGGCATATGGTGGTCCACAAGCACATGCTATAACAGAGATAAATATATCAAATGCTGCTAAAAAAATTGGAAGGGATCCTTGTGAATTCAGACTTAAGAATTTAATTGATCCATATGACGAAGATCCAGCAGGAGGACCGAATTTAGGAAAAGCAGCAATTAAAGAATGTATTATTGAAGGAATGGAAGCATTTAATTGGAAAGAAAAATTTAATCACATAAGAGAGCAAGAAACTGAAAGATATGCTTATGGAGTAGGCGTAGCTGCAGTAACTCATAGTACTGGATATTGGGGAACCTTCCCAGACTTTACCAATGTTGAAATGGTTTTAAGTGGTGACGGAACTGTATTGGCAAAAGTCGCAGTTCATGAGCAAGGCTGTGGTACTATAACGAGTCTAACTCAAATGGCAGCGGAAGCACTGGATTTAGATGTAAGTAAAATAAATGTTACTGAAGCTGATACTTTCATAACTCCTTATGATTCGGCAGGGACACAAGCAAGTCGTGTTACATCGGTAAGCGGCGGGGCTTTGAAAGAGGCTGGAGAGAAGATCGTAGAAAAACTTTTTGACACTCTTCACAGAGTAAAAGGTTTAAACATAGAAGATTTAAATACTGACAATGGAATTGTAAAAGTGAAAAACTCTAGTGAAGAATACACTTATGGTGAAATCGCAATGATGAGAGAAAAGCATCTTCAAGATTATTTATCAGTATATGTAAATCATGAATCAACAGGAAATCCTGCATCATTGGCAGCATGTTTTGCTGAAGTTAAAGTTGATAAGAAGACAGGATTTGTAGAAGTAACAGATCTATTATCAGTACACGATATAGGTAAAGCGATAAATCCTATGTTAGTAGAAGGACAGATTCATGGAGGAACTCAATTTATATTGGGGATGGCCCTTTGTGAAGAGATAGTAATTGATTCTAAAGGATATGTTAAAAATGCTACACTTTCTAAATACCATACTTTAAATGTTCAAGATATGCCATATGTAAGAAGTATCTTAATAGAAAGTGAAGATGAATTAACGCCTTATGGAGTAAAGAGTATTGGTGAAATATCTGCAGTTGCACCTGGACCAGCAGTAATTAATGCAATTAATCATGCATTGGGAACCAATATCACTGATTATCCTGCTAATCCAGAGAGGATAATTCAAAGCTTAGAAGAATTGAAGAAAGGAGAAGATTAACATGGAAGTATTAAGACTAACCGGAGATCCCATAAGTATTCAAGATGTATATGATGTAGCATATCATTATAAACAAGTGGAGATATCTGAAGAAGCAGAAGAAAGAGTTAGGGCTGCTAGGCAAGTACTTTTCAATATGGCGGCTGAGGGGAAACCTGTTTATGGATTAAACAGAGGAGTTGGCTGGAATAAGGATAAAGAATTTGATCAAGACTTCTTTGAAACATACAACAGAAATTTACTTAACAGTCACTGCTTAGGAGTTGAACCGTATCATCCAGATGAACAGGTAAGAGCAATTCTATTGATAAGACTAAACAAGGCATTGACAGGACATACGGGAATTTCATGTGATTTATTATATCATTATAGAGACTTTCTTAACTTCAAAATTCATCCGAGAGTTCCTATGAGATCTTCAATAGGTGAAGGAGATATAACGACTCTTTCTCATATTGGATTGGCATTTATAGGAGAAGAAAACGTAAGCTATGACGGGAAAATAATGAATTCAAAAGAAGCAATGGATTTAGTTGGGCTTAAACCTGCAACACTTGGACCAAAAGACGGTCTTAGCATAGTATCATGTAACGCTCAAGGTGAAGCAATGACAGCTATATTACTAAAAGAATTAAAAGACATCATTGATATGTCTACGCTGATATTCTGCTTAAGTCTTGAAGGACTAAATGGCGTAATGGAACAATTGAGAGAAGATGTAAATGAAGTTAGAGGCATAAAAGGGCAAAAGTTTGTAGCAACACAATGTAGAGAACACTTGGAAGGCAGTTTTCTTCATGAGCCTGATCCAGAAAGAGCGCTTCAAGATCCTTTGAGTTTCAGATGCGCGCATTCGGTAAATGGATCGCTGTACGATGCAATGGACTATGTACTTGGTCAACTTTGTGTTTCAATGAACACTACAGATGATAACCCTTGTATAATAATTGAAGAGAATTCATCATTTGTAAGTGCAAACTTTGAAATCACTTCATTGGCTATAGGGGTGGAAATGCTTGCAACTGCAATAAGTCATCTATCAAAAACTTCGTGCTATAGAATGATAAAATTAGCAGACCCAGAGTTTACTAAATTAAACAGATTCTTAACACCAAAAGAAGTAGATACTATAGCATATGGTACTATTCAAAAAACTTTCACTATGCTAGATACTCAAAATAGGGGATTGGCAAATCCTTCTTCAATGGACTTTTATTCATTGGCAGGAACCATAGAGGATCATGCAAGTAATCTTCCATTGGCAACGTATAAAATGTTCCAAATGCTAGATAATATAAGATATATTATCGGGATAGAAGCGATGCACGCGGCACAAGCAGTAGATTTAAGAGGTAATATGAACCTTGGTAAAAATACTAAGAAAGCATATGAAATCATAAGGGAAGCAATTCCTTTTTATGATAAAGATAGGAACTTAAGCATTGATATTAAAAAAGCTTATGAACTTATCAAGTCAAAGAAATTATTAGATATATAAGGAGGTACTAAAATGAGTGGCAAGAAATTAGATAAGAAAAACATTCGTTGGCAAGTATTTATTCCAGGTTTTGCTCGGACTTTATTAGCAGCAATTTATGGAATAGTAGATAGCCAAGGATTAGCAAAGGTAGCAAATGCGTTTTTCAACTGGTCGCTTGACAGATTCGGATGGTTCTATCAAATCATTGTATTAGTAAGTTTATTCTTCGTAATAGCACTTTTATTTTCTAACAAAGGATCTATCAGAATCGGTGGTAAAGATGCAAAACCAAAATTTCCGTTTTGGACTTGGTTTGCAATGGCGCTTACAGGAGGCGTTTCAGCAGGAATCGTAACTTGGGGAGCTAATGAGCCATTGATTTACTTTGGTAATGTCTACGGGGAATTAGACGCTCTAGGAATACAGGCATTTACTGATGAAGCAGCAAGGTTTGCAATAGGTAGATCATTTTACAACTGGTCTTTTATTCCGTATGCAATTTATGGACTTACAGGAGTGATTACAGCATATGTGTACTTTAATAAGAAACAAAGACTAGCGGTAACTTCTACCCTACAACCACTTTTTGGAGATAGAATAATGACTGGTGGAGTTTCACATGGTATCGACACATTATCACTATTAGGTAATGTATTAGGCTTAAGTTCAGGACTAAGTGCATGTATAATCATAGTAACAACTGGATTAAACTTCTCCTATAATGTACCAGATACACTATTGTTATTCGTGTTAGTTGGGTCCTTGATCATATTCTTATACACATTTTCTACATACATAGGGCTTGAAAAAGGATTACAGAAATTGGCAGGAGTAAATGCCTATTTTTACTATGGACTATTGATATTCTTAGTAGTAATAGGACCATCATTGTTTATATTTAAAAACACTACAGCAGGATTAGCAACATGGTTCCAAAACTTCTTTGGATGGGGACTGGATCCTAATACCATAGGAGGACCTGCATTGGTAAATTCTTGGACATTATTTGACTGGGCAGTTTGGATTGCATATGCTCCAGTAACTGGTATATTCCTAGGACAAATATCTTACGGAAGAACTATTAGAGAATTCTTAATAGTAAATGTTATCCTTCCAGCTACATTTGGTATCGTATGGTTTGGAGTTTGGGGTAATAGTGCTATTCATATGCAAATGGCAGGAGAAGTAGACTTAGTAGGTACAATAGCCAATCAAAATGCGGTTACAGCATTATGGCAGTTCCTTCAAAATCTTCCATTTGGATTAGGGACTATAGTAATACCTATAAACCTATTAGTAGTAATAATATCTTTCGTTACAGCAGCTGATGCAACATCTAATAACGTAGCATCACTTTGTATCAAAGACGTTCCAATAGGATCAGAAGCACCAGGATTCTTAAAAGCTATTTGGGGTGTAACAATAGGAGTTATAGCTATAGTATTAGCAGCATTTGGTGGTACAGAGCAAGGCGTAGAAGGTATGAAAGCGCTCGGTGCAGCAGGAGGATTCTTCGTGCTCTTCGTGTTCGTACTACAAGTAATATCTGCAATCAAGATGTTCTTTATAGATGAAGTAGTTGAATAATAAAAAAAGAAAATAGTCCTATTACCTCAAGGTAATAAGACTATTTTCTTTACTAAAAATAAAGTTATTAAGAAAATGTTATTAGAAATAATAGAACATAATGATTCTTTACACACTATACTTTGAAAAGATTATTTATTTCATTAATAAAATCTTTAGCTATTTCTGACAAGTAATAATCTTCTCTTTTAATCCAACCTATTATGGATTTTATATTTACATCATTTAGCACTAAGGTTCTTAGATTATCTGTTATATTTGAATTATAAGCACATCGAGTATCAGAACTGATATAGTAGGCATCTGTATGTTTAAGAAGTTCATAAATAGCAGAGCGTGAATTTACTATAAACTTATTATTGTTGACTGGAATTTTTAGTCTAGAAAATATGTCAGAATAGGGGCCTATATTTAAGTGGGAATGTACGATCATAGGAAAATTTGATAAATAATTCACGTTTATATTATCGTTATCTAAGTTAAAAAGAGGATTACCCTCGCCAACTAAGACACATATGTTCAGTTCAGACAAAGGAAAGAACTGAATTTTTTTTGTTTTAAATTGTTGCATATAAAATTTTTTATAACAATCCCAAATTCTGAAAACACCTAAATCAACTTGTCCATTTGCAACATAGTCAATAGTCTCATCTCCAAGACCATCAAATTGGTGTATATGAATACCAGAGAGACGGTTTAATTTATACATATCACTACATATGTTAGATACAAATCTAAAACCATTACTTGAAACGCTGAAATCTGAATAGTTTGAAGTAGTATTTTTTATTAGTAAGTGATTTAGTTGCATTATTTGATCATAAATAGGAATTATGTATGAAACGAAATCGTTTCCAAAAGAAGTTAGCGATACCCCTTGATTGTTGCGTATGAAAATTTGTTTATTTAATTCGCTCTCTAATTTTATAATAGAGTTTGAGAGAGCTGATTGGGAAACATATAAATTTTTTGCTGCTTGGTTAATTGATTTTGTTTTTGCAACCTCTAAAACATATTTAAATTGTTCAAAAGTCATACTAACACCTCATTACATATAACCGTAATACGATTATATAATAACCAAATTGAATAATCAATTATATAATAAGTTTGTAAGGGTGAGATTTGTGTCTAATATTTATTTGATCGAGGAGGGATACTGTGGTTAGTTTTTTAGACTGGATAGTGATAATTGGATACATGTTGGCAATGGTAGGAATAGGAGTGTATTTTAAAACAAGCGAAAGTTTAAGTTCTTTTGCAATTGCAGATAAAAAGCTAGGCTTATCTGTTTTAACTGCAACTTTATTGGCAACTGCAGTGGGAGGGGGTTCGCTTACTGGTGGTGTAGGTAACAGCTTTGCTAGTGGGCTTATAGAAGCTCCAAAAGTTATTATATTATTAGGAATAAATATCTTTATGGGGTTATTTGTAGCTAAAAAAATGAGAGATGTGGGAGGATTTACTGCACCAGAGATGCTAGGAAGAGTCTATGGAAAAAACTGTCAATTTATTGGTGGAATCTTTTGTTCTATTTATATGATGGGAGCAGGACCAGCAATGCAATCTATTGCATTGGGAAGTTGTATACACGTGATGCTTGGTATAGATATGAAATTAGGTATGATAATAGGTATGATTTTAATACTAGCATATACTTTGACAAGTGGTATGTGGGGAGTAGCGATGACGGATTATGTTCAATTCATTTTTTTAACTTTAGGAGTATTAATTACTACATTCTTTATCTTCAAAGATGCAGGAGGATGGGAGTCTATTTCTTCAAATGTTCCAGCAGAACATTTGAAAGTAGATACAACTGGTGCATTGAAAATAATTGCTGCAACATCATTACCAGTATTGATTGATGGAAATCGTTATGCACGTTTCTATTCTGCAAAAGATGGGAATACAGCTAGATTAGGTACTTTAATAGCTTCCATACCTCAAAGTTTACTAATTATACTAACTATAGTTTTAGGTATGGCAGCTGTAAATTTATTACCTGCTGATACCCATAAGGATGTAGTTTTTTCAACATTATTGCTTAATTATTTACCTTCAGGAATAAAAGGTATTTGTATAGCTGCGTTAATTGCCGCAATAATGTCAACAGCTGATTCATACATGTTAACAGGAGCTACAAACTTTTCAGTGGACATTTATAAAACAAAAATAAATCCTAATGCTAGTGATAAGCAAATGTTAATTGTTACAAAAATTGGTGTACTAGCCATAGGGTTGATAGGGTTGGGTTTTGCATTAGTTTTGCCTGATATAATGTCTGTTTGGACTTTAAGCTCTACTGCTTATGTCGGAGGATGCCTAGTTCCAATGCTGTATGGTATTTTTTTCAATAAAAAGAAATCCTATAAAGCGGCATTAATAGCGATGTTGTGTGGTGGAACACTAGCATTAGTTCTTGATATGAAAGGATTTGTTTTCTTGGGCCTTCCAGCTATAGTATATGGAGTGATATTGAGTGCTATTTTATTGTTTGCAATAACTCCGTTTGCTAAGGATGCAAAATATGTCGATGTAAGGAACAAATGAATTAGGAGGTAGTCATGGATACTTTAGTTTATGCTATTATTTTAATAATGTTAGGTTTTGTAATTTGGATGATTTATCAGTTTATAAGAGAGTGGCCAAATTACTCAAGAAAGAAAAAATGATAGTTATTGTTAGAGGAGTGTAAAATGAAACCTATTATATTAGTTACTGCAGGTATAGAAATTAATGTTAGAGAATATGAGCAACTATATTTATATAAAAACTATTCTGATTCAATTATTAATGCAGGCGGAATACCAATTATTCCTTGTACAAAAAATAAAAGTATGTTGAATGAATTAATTAGTATATCTCAAGGATTGGTATTAACTGGTGGAGGGGATATTCTACCAAGTAAATATGGGCAATTAAATAGAGGGAAATGCTACGACTATAATATTTGGAGAGATGAATTAGAGATAGATATATGTAAAGAGTTTATAAAGAATAATAAACCTATTTTAGGGATATGTAGAGGGATGCAAATAATAAATATTGTTCTTGGAGGGACATTAATACAGGACATAAGTAACGATATTGGAATTGAACATAAATACGATAGCTTACATTCAGTATATTCTATTGAAGGATATTGGATAAATAAGTTGTTAGGAGATACTTTTATAGTAAATAGCTATCATCATCAAGCAATTGAGCAGTTAGGAGATAGTTTAATATCCATTGCTTTTTCAGAAAATGGGAAGATCATTGAAGCAATACAACATGAAAACTTACCAATAATAGGAGTTCAATGGCATCCTGAAAGAATGATAGGTGATAATAGAATAAGATCTAATAAAGGCAGTATGGAGGAAATATTCAAGTATCTAATATATTTAGCAAAAACAAATGTAAACATTGATAATTGAATCATTAACTACATAGAATAAATTTTACAATGTAATATCAGAGGAGGGTATTATGAACGGAATCGATGAATTAGAAATCCAAAACTTGCACGATACTTGGTGTATATTATACGGTTCTCTATCCAAAATATTTGATAAAAGTACTACTGGCGAAGCATTATTAAGAAACGCAATTAGATTATACGGAAGTTTTATTGGGAGGAAAGAGTTAGATAGTCATATGCAAAATATGATTAAACCTAATGTAAAAAATTTTTTTATATTTCCGTATAACAGGTTTTATGATCCTAGATTATACGTAAATAAACAAAACTTAAATGAACAAGTTGGAATATTTGATGTATTGAGATGTCCTTTTGCCAATTTTTTTAGAAACTCTAATGATAGTATCAACGGAAAAATTTTCTGTGAAGAATTTATGCATTCTTGTTTTAAAGAATATTCAAAAGACATAGCTCAAGTCAACATATCAGAAATGCTATCTGATAAAACATATAATTATTGCAGAATTGCTATATATTATAGACCAGGTAATGTAGGTTTAGAAGAATACAAACAACACTTTGATTCATTTAATGAAACCAATATAGAAACTAATGGAGTTTCACAAAATAAATTATTAGCAAGAAAAATTTGGAATGAAAACTCTAGTCTTTTAGTTGAAGCTTTTTGTATTATAAATAATAATGATGAAAAAATTACAAATGCGCTAATAGAAACGGCAGAAATTATATCTAGTTTATTAGAGAAACATTCAATAAACACTAATAATGAAATAAATCTTGAATTTATAAGAAATAATTGTTCTATTAACATTGACTGTGACGAAACAAAGATATTTAGCATATTTAAGAAAACACTTCTTAAGCAGTTAAATATTTAGGAGGAGTTAGTATGTATTCAAAGTTTGAAAAAGAAATTATCAATATGCAAGATAGTTATACTTTAATGTATGGTTTCATATCTGAAACTATAATTAACGAATTGGGTGAAATAGGAGATTTAATAGTACGTGAAGGGACACGTAGATATGGAAGAGATAGAGGAATAAAAAGACGAGAAGAACATATTAAAAATAATATCAATGTAAATATGCTCAGTCTCTTCTCAATATCAAGTGATTTACCATCTGATCCTAGATTTAAAAGGAATTTATCTAAATTAACCGAGGAGGAAAGAAATTCTCACACATTAGTATGCCCGATGGCCGACATCTGGAGCAAATATGGAATGAAAAAAATTGGAAGAATATATTGCGAAGAATTCCACAAAGCAAGTTATGAAGAGTATGGCTTTGGATATACACAAGTAAATTTATCTAAAACTCTGACTCAAGATGGCGATAACTATTGTGATTTTCACGTTGTTTTAAGAAAAAGCAATGTCCCCCCAGAATTAAGGGATGTTTGCTTTCATGAAGTAGAATGTAATGACAATGAGGACATTAAGGAAAATGATTCGATTTATGCTAAAGAAGGATTTTCATCACTATGTATACGAGTATATTATTACATTTTAGAGGTATTACAAGAGTATTCACCAGAATTAGCAGAAAAAATTATATTAAAATCTTTAGAATTATGGGCTGAAAATTCGTACAATAGATTGAAAGAGTCGTCTTTTGTAAGAGGTGAAAATCTTGACTATGAATTTGTTAACAATAATTTTCCTTTAAAAATTGATATTAACACAGAGCCATTATGGGAAAAGTATAACAAATATAATTGCAAATTATTGTTCCAAAAAGGTTTTTATAATAATTTTCTACCTAAATTTAAAAATGAATAATGAATAATAAAAAATATAAACACTGATATTAAGTTATCGATATCAGTATTTATATTTTATTGTAAATAAGATATTTACAATAAATCTTTATAATATTTTATGTATGAAAAACCTCTTGATTAAGATGAAAATGCTTAATCAAGAGGTTTTTTCATATAAAAGCCATAAATATATTGACTTCATAGACAAAAAGAAGTATTATATTTATGTAATACCAACTAAAAAGCTTGGTATTGAATGGAGTGATATTATGAAACTATCTACAAAAGGAAGATATGGACTTTTAGCCATGTATAGATTGCGTGAATCTCATGGTGACGGTCCTTTACCTCTTAATAGAATTGCCGAAGATGAAAACCTGTCTGAAGCATATTTAGAGCAATTATTTGCGTCTCTAAAGAAAGCTGAATTAATTAACAGTATACGTGGTGCACAAGGTGGTTATGTATTGGCTAGGGATCCTGCTGATATTAAGATAGGTGATATTTTAAGAGCTCTTGAAGGAGATATAGAATTAAGTTGTTGTCCTGACGATTCAGACGAAGTTAACGAAACCTGTATTAAGGGAAATGACTGTGCAATGAAAAACATTTTAGATAAAATAAAGGCAAGTTTTGACGAAGTAGTAGATTCTATAAGCTTAGCTGATATGTAATATAGGGGGAAAATTAATGGGCAAAATGATTTACATGGACAATGCTGCAACTACAAGGGTGAATGAAGACGTTTTTGAAGCAATGATCCCGTATTATAAAGAAGAATTTGGTAACGCCTCAAGTATTTATGAAATTGGACAAAATTCTAGGAAAGCTGTTGAAAATGCTAGAAATAGCGTAGCTAAATTTTTAGGTGCTGATCCTAAGGAAATATACTTTACTTCTGGTGGAACTGAATCTGACAACTGGGCTATTAGAGGAATAGCTGAAGCTTTGAAAAATAAAGGTAATCACATAATTACTTCTAAAATAGAACATCATGCTGTATTACATGTGTGTGAGTATTTAGAAAAACATGGTTATGATGTAACTTATTTAGATGTTGACAGTGAAGGCATTGTAGACTTAAATCAATTGGAAAATGCTATAACTGATAAAACGATATTAATTACTATTATGTTTGCAAATAACGAAATAGGAACAATTCAACCTATTAAAAAAATTGGTGAAATTGCGACTAAACACAATGTACTTTTCCATACTGATGCTGTTCAGGCTGTTGGGGCTGTAGATATAAATGTTAAAGAAATGGGAATAGACTTACTTTCACTTTCAGGACATAAAATAAATGGTCCTAAGGGAATAGGTGCTCTTTATATTAGAAGAGGAATCAATATTCAACCATTTATGATAGGTGGGGCACAAGAGAGAAGAAAAAGAGGCGGTACTGAAAACGTACCGGGAATAGTTGGTCTTGGAAAAGCAATTGAGATTAAAGCTGCTCACCTTGAAGAAAACAAAGCGAAATTATCTGAAATGAGAGACTATTTAATTGAGCAAATACTTGAAAAAGTTCCTTATACTAGATTAAATGGTGCTACTGGTGAAAATAGATTACCTGGTAATGTAAATGTTTGTTTCGAATTCATTGAAGGTGAATCGATGCTATTATTATTAAATATGCATGGAATTGCAGGTTCGAGTGGAAGTGCATGTACTTCGGGAAGTTTGGACCCGTCACATGTTTTACTAGCTATAGGCTTACCGCATGAAATAGCACATGGTTCACTTAGACTTAGTATAAGTATTGATAACACGAAAGAAGAAATTGATTTTGTCGTAGAGAATCTGGCTAAAATCATTAATAGACTTAGAGAGATGAGCCCTCTATACGAGGATTTCATAAAGGGGGAAAATAAATAATGATGTATTCTGAAAAAGTTATGGATCACTTCATGAATCCTAGAAATGTTGGAGAAATAGACAATGCTGACGGTGTTGGCGAAGTTGGTAATGCAACGTGTGGAGATATAATGAAGATTTATTTGAAAATTGATGATGATAAAATTACTGATGCTAAATTCAAAACTTTTGGATGTGGCTCTGCTATAGCATCATCAAGTATGGCAACTGAATTAATTATTGGCAAATCGATTGAAGAAGTAATGGAATTTACTAATAAGGCAGTTGTTGAAGCTCTTGATGGACTTCCACCAGTGAAAGTACACTGCTCAGTACTTGCTGAGCAAGCTGTAAAGTCTGCATTACTAGACTATTCACAAAAAACAGGAAGGCATATTGAAGGTTTAGATGATTTTGATTTTGATGATGAACACCTTCATGATGACATACACGAAGATTAATAGAAACTCAGGCATTTATGCCTGAGTTTTTATAGATTTTTCTCCGAGTTTATACTATAATTAGATAGATAGAGGTGAAATATGGAAAACATAGATTTGAAAACAATACAGTTCCCACAGATTCTTATGAATTTAATCGGGATTTTGATAGTACTGTTTTTGTTCTTCGCGATATATTATCTAATTAATATAGGGAACAAACAGATACCAAGACAAAAGAGAATCTCTTTTGACCTTATTCAAATATTTAAAATAATAGTAGGTATAATAGCCATATTTATAGTACATAGAATAATCAGTAAATACACTATAATAGGCGATGTGATTTCGTCTACTATTTTATCAATAATAATAGCCTATGTAGTAACTCCTTTTGTGGATTTGATGGAGAAAAAAGGGATACAGAGGAAATTTGGAATTATTATAATATATGTAACAGTTGTACTAGTTTTAGGGATATTGATATTTATAGTAGTCCCAAAGACAAGTTCAGAGATAACGAAACTAACCAGTGGACTGCCAGGTTATATCGATCGGATATCCGAGCAATTTACTGAATTGAGTGATAGTTACAGCGATGTGTTAGGCTCAAATTTTGAGAAGATAACTGATGCAGTAGATAATAGTTTTGATATGATATTAGAGGGCTTTAAGAACTTCATGACCAATTCTATTTCGAAGGCTACTGTATTTGCAAGTGCTCTAGTAGGAAAAGTATTTGGATTCTTACTAACTCTTATTATTACATTCTACTTTGTAGTAGATAAGGAAAAGTACACTAGCTATATAAAAGAAAAAATACCGGCAAAATACAATGAAGACTTTAAGTTTTTAGGAACTGAAATAAATGAAGTACTATATGAATTCGTGAGAGGACGAGCCATTTTAGCTCTTTTTGTAGGAGCTTCAACTGCCATTATGTTGCTTATATTGAGAGTTGAATTTGCCATAGTAATTGGAGTAATTACTTGTATAGCAGACATTATTCCTTATATTGGACCTTTCTTAGGATTTATTCCGGCTTTTATATTTGCATTATTACAATCACCTATGAAAGCACTTTGGGTTGGAGTTTTCTTTGTATTATTACAATGGGTAGAAAACAATATACTTGCTCCTAAGATAATAGGCGATAAGACAGGACTTCCGCCATTGGTGATATTCCTATCTATAATTATAGGTGGTAGTGTATTCGGTGTTTGGGGAATGATTATTTCTGTTCCTCTTACTGCAGTGAGTATAATACTGTTTAAATTCGGTAGAGAGAAATACAAAGAGAGAAAGATACAAAAAGAAAAAGAAATGAATATGGACAGAATGTAGATGATTGAATATACTCCTTGTAGTTTTTCAAGGAGTATTTTTACTAAATAAAGAGGTGTAAGATGAAAAGATTAGGGTTACATGAAGTTAGAACCGAGTATTTAAATTTTTTTGAATCGAAGAAACATTTAGTAGTGCCGAGTTTCTCATTAGTTCCACAAAATGATAAATCACTACTACTTATTGGTGCGGGAATGGCTCCACTAAAAAAATACTTTACAGGTGAATTAGTTCCACCTGCAACGAGAATGGCAAGCTGCCAAAAATGTATTAGAACTGGCGATATTGAAAATGTAGGAAAGACAGACAGACATGCTACTTTCTTTGAAATGTTAGGGAACTTCTCTTTTGGAGATTATTTTAAAGTAGAAGCAGTTGAATGGGCATGGGAATTCTTAACTGTGAACCTTGAGATAGAAAAAGAAAAGTTATGGGTTACAGTGTTCCATGAAGATGATGAAGCTTTTGATATTTGGGAACAAAAAATAGGCGTACCACCAGAGAAAATTGTAAGGCTAGGAAAAGAAGATAATTTCTGGGAACTAGAAGTAGGACCATCTGGTCCATGTTCTGAAATCTTCGTAGATAGAGGAGAAGAATATGGTTGTGGTGATCCAAATTGTAAACCAGGATGCGAGTGTGACAGATTTATAGAAGTTTGGAACCTAGTATTCACTCAATTTGATAAAGACGAACAAGGTGTGTACCATAGACTTTCTAATCCTAATATTGATACAGGTATGGGTCTCGAGAGAATGGCTACTGTACTTGAAGGCGCTAACAATATATTTGAAATAGAAGCGATTAAAGACATCATAAGAAAAATTGAAGAAGTAGCAAATTATAAATACGGCTCAGACGAACAAAAAGACGTTTCAGTAAGAGTAATTACTGACCACGTTAGAGCTATGACATTCTTAGTTTCAGACAGTGTTATCCCTAGTAATGAAGGTAGAGGATATGTACTGAGAAGACTTATGAGAAGAGCAGCAAGACATGGAAAACTATTAGGTATTAAAGGCGAATTTCTATCTGAAGTAGCTCAAGTAGTAATAGATTCTTGGGGTAAGGAATATACTGAATTAGTTGAAAAACAAGACATGATTAAGTCGGTTATTATAAATGAAGAAGAGAAATTCTCTGAAACCATAGAGCAAGGAATCCACATTTTAGAAAACTATATTGTAGAATTAGAAGCAAATAGTGAAACTGTTCTTTCTGGTGAAAAAGCATTTAAACTTAGTGACACATATGGCTTCCCTATAGATTTAACTAAAGAAATCCTTTCAGAAAAAGGACTTTTGGTCAATGAAGAGGAATATGAAGCTGAATTGAAAGCTCAAAGAGATAGAGCGAGAGCTGCAAGAGATGACGGAGATAATATAGGATGGCATTCACAAAACACAGATGATTTAAACCTTGAACCAACAGAATTTTTAGGCTATTCAGAAACTTCTGCAGATGCAAAAGTAGTTATGCTAATGCTAGATAATGAAGAAGTATCAAGCTTATCAGCTGGCGATACAGGAGTTATTATCTTAGACAGAACTCCTTTCTATGGTGAATCAGGAGGTCAAAAAGGCGATACAGGAGTTATTAGAAATGATAATTTTGAAGCCGAAGTTCTGGACACTAGAAAAGTTGGAAAAGAAGTGTTCTTCCACATTGTTAAAGTAAATAGTGGAAGTATTGAAAAAGAAGCTTCTGTAAATGCTGAAATCAATAGAAGAATGAGAAATGATATAGTAAGAAATCACACTGCTACACATTTACTTCACAAGGCTTTAAAAGTAGTACTTGGAGAGCATGTAAATCAAGCTGGTAGTGAAATACATCCTAATAGATTTAGATTTGACTTTTCTCATTTCCAAGCAGTTTCTAAAGAAGACTTAGCAAAAATTGAAAGACTAGTGAATGAATATATTTATAGCGACACTGATACAGTGATATATGAATTGCCAGTTTCAGAAGCTTTTAGCTCTGGAGCAATTGGACTTTTTGAAAACAAGTATAGCGATATGGTACGTATAGTTGAAATTCCAGGAATCTCAAAGGAGCTGTGTGGTGGTACTCATGTTGGAAATACTTCTGAAATAGGTATGTTTAAAATACTAAGTGAATCAGGTATTGCATCAGGTACTAGAAGAATTGAAGCTATAACAGGAATGCATGTATATGAACATATGCTAAATCTTGAAGATAGAGAAAATGAAGTAGTAAGTGTTCTTAAAGCTACTAGAGACACTATTATTGATAGAGCAAAAACTCTATTAGATGACAATAAAAACTTAAATAAGTCATTAGAAGATATGAAAGTT
The DNA here is from genome assembly GCA_012728335.1 of Tissierellia bacterium. Taxonomy (GTDB): domain Bacteria; phylum Bacillota; class Clostridia; order Tissierellales; family Peptoniphilaceae; genus JAAYFG01. The sequence goes on from JAAYFG010000029.1 coordinate 35,433, forward strand.
CAATCACTTAATAGTGAAATAGATGAAATACTTGCTAATAAAGAAGTAGTTGGTAGCGTGAATCTAATCACTCATAAATTTGAAGGTGTAGATGTAGATAACCTTAGAAATCTTGCTGACCAATTGAGAGATAAAACTGAAAATGCTATAATAGTATTAGCGACAGTTAATGACGATAAATTGAACTTCGTAAGTGCTGTAGATAAGAACTTAGTTAAAGAAGGATTTTCAGCTGGCAATATCATAAGAGAAGTTGCTAAAGTAACAGGTGGTGGCGGTGGTGGTAGACCGGATATGGCTACTGCAGGTGGAAAAGACATTACTAAAGTTGAATCTGCACTGAGAACTGTTAAGGATTTAATTAGAAAATAGTATAGAAATATGTTATAATAATAGAAAGAGGTGTTATTATGAGCGATAAATTTATGGAAACTGTAAGAGTTGAAAAATTAAAAGGTGAAGAACCTACGAAGAAAGATGTACTAAGAAGTGTATATAATTCATTGGAAGAAAAGGGATATGATCCTTATGATCAGGTAATCGGCTATATCCTATCTGGAGACCCAACTTATATCACCAGTCATAATAATGCTAGAAATATTATTAGGGATATAGACAGAGAAGATCTATTAAAAGAAATGCTAGAAAGCTATTTAAGTGAATAGTAATTACTAGAGATGGACTTTGTCCATCTCTATTTTAAATATTGGACAGAGATATGGAATATAAAAAACTAGGAAATACGGACATAGAAGTAAGTAAATTATGTTTTGGCTCGCTGACAATTACGCCATCGCAGGCAAATTTATCAATCAGTGAAGGGTCAAGGCTTATTAATTTTGCCTATGACAACGGAATAAATTTTATAGATACTGCTGAGATCTATGAAAATTATGAATATATAAGAGAAGCATTGAAGTATATACCAAGGGATAAGTTTGTAATAACATCTAAAACATACGCTTATACTAGTGAGATGGCTGATGAAAGTTTAAACCTGGCTTTAAAAGAACTAGGAACTGATTATATCGATCTTTTCTTGTTGCATGAACAAGAGAGTGAAATGACATTAAAAGGTCATTACGAGGCGTTAGAACGCCTATTTGCATTGAAGGAAAAAGGGTATATAAGAGGTGTGGGAATTTCAACGCATAAAATTGCTGCACTTAAGGCTTCAGAGCAGTTTAAAGAGATAGAAGTAATTCATCCCATGATAAATAAATACGGTTTAGGAATTCTAGATGGCACTCGTGATGAAATGCTAGATGAAATAAAAAAAGCTAGAACTCGTGGGGTGGGTATTTATGCAATGAAAGTCATAGGCGGGGGACATTTAATAAGTGAAGCTGACGAAGCGATTAAATGGGCTAATAATATAGAATACTTTGATTCTATGGCAATAGGTATGCAGTCGGAAGAGGAAGTCTTAAATAATATCGCCATTATTAACAATCGGGAAGTTTCTCTAGAAATAAAGTCGAAGCTGAGAACTCATAATAGGACGATTGATGTTGAAGACTATTGTATTGCTTGTGGAAATTGCGAAAAAAGATGTCAAGCAGAAGCTATAAAAGTGATAGATGGAATGGCAAGAATCAACGAGAATTGCATTATGTGTGGATATTGTGCGACTGTATGTCCTGAATTTTGCATAAAAGTTTATTAAGAGGTGTTTATGAAACGAATATTAGGACTCGATGTTGGTGATAAGACCATCGGAGTTAGTGTAAGTGACTTAATGGGTATAACTGCACAAGGTGTAGAAACTATTATTAGAAAAAGTAATAGAGAAGACTATGAGAGATTGAAAGAACTGATAGATCAATACGAAATTGAAGATGTGGTAGTTGGACTACCAAAAAATATGAATGGAACCATAGGCCCACAAGGGGAGAAAACGATTAAATTTGCAAATAAGTTGAAAAATAAATTTCAAATTAATATAATATACCAAGATGAGCGTATGACCTCAATGACAGCGGAAAGAGTTTTGATTGAAGGGTCTGTAAGAAGAGAAAATAGAAAGAAATATATAGATAAAGTAGCGGCAGTAATAATATTGCAGTCTTATTTGGATTCTATAAGTTAGGAGGCGAAAATATGCAAAAACATGTTTTTATTGATGAACTTGGAAATCCTGTTGAATTTATAATAAAGGCAAAATTTAGTTTAGATGATACGGATTATGTAGTGATGTTGCCAGCAGATGATATTGACTCACCAACTTATATACTTAGAGTTGATATGGATGATGAAGGTGATGAAATTTTAGTGGGAATCGATGATGACGAGTTAGAGGAAGCGAAAACGGCGTATGAAGAGTTGAAACAAGAACAAATTCAATAGGTGATAATATGGATTATAATTTAGAAAAAGCGAAGGAAATATTAAAGGACAATGATTATAAATTTACTTGGCAAAGAAAGTTAATATTGGAATTTCTTTCTGAGAATACGGATAAACACTTGTCTTGTGATGAGATTTATGATTCAATAGTTGCTGAAAACCCAGAGATCGGTATAGCAACCATTTATAGAAATATCCTTACTTTTGAAAAGTTAAACATAGTTACTAAACTTAATTTAAACGACGGGATAAGTAGGTATGAATTAAATGATTTTTCTGAAGAAGGACATCAACATCACCATTTAATATGTGTAAATTGCGGCAAGATTATAGAAGTTAAAAAGGACTTGCTGGATAATCTTGAGCAAATGATAGAGAAGGATTTAGAGTTTAAAGTAAAAGACCATAGCCTTAAATTTTATGGCTATTGTTCGGAATGTAATAATTTAATGGAAAATAAGGAGAAGTAATGACAAAACACAAATTGAAAGTAATTCCACTAGGTGGAATGAAGGAAATCGGAAAAAATATCACTGTATTTGAATATAGAGATGATATTGTTATTTTAGATTGCGGTTTAACTTTCCCAGAGGACGAAATGTTAGGGATAGATATCGTAATTCCAGATATAAGCTATTTAGTAAAGAACAGAAAAAAGATAAGAGGACTTGTGATCACTCATGGTCATGAGGACCACATTGGAGGAATTCCATATTTACTAAAGAGAATTAATGTGCCTATATACGGTACAAAATTGACACTAGGACTGTTGGAAAACAAATTGAAAGAACATAAATTAGGTGATGTAGACCTTAATGTAGTTAACTATGGAGATATAGTAAAACTAGGTAAAATGGAAGTTGAGTTTATAAAAGTTACTCATAGTATTCCTGACTCTGCAGCAATTGCTCTAAAGACTCCTGTTGGAACGGTAATTCATACTGGAGACTTTAAAGTTGATTTCACACCTATAGCTGGAAATTCAATAGATCTAAATAGACTGGCAGAATATGGCTCAAAAGGTGTATTATTATTGATGAGTGATAGTACAAATGCTGATAGACCTGGGTATGCTATGAGTGAAAAAACGGTAGGGGACACATTTAACAATTTATTTGTTAAATATAACGATTCTAGAATCATAATAGCAACTTTTGCATCAAATGTTCATAGAATTCAACAGATTATTTATGCAGCAGAAAACCATGGAAGAAAAGTTATCCTTTCAGGTAGATCCATGTTAAATGTAATGGGAACTGCTAAAGAACTAGGATATTTAGATGTAAAAGAAGACACTATTATAGATATTAGAGATATGCATAAATACGATCCAAGCGAATTGGTAATAATTACGACAGGCTCACAAGGAGAGCCACTAAGTGCTCTTACTAGAATTGCCTTTGGAGAACACAGAAAAATTGAACTTCATCCAGATGATTTAGTAATTCTTTCAGCTAATCCAATTCCAGGTAATGAAAAAGCAGTTACTAGGGTAATTAATGCGCTTATGGAAAGTGGAAACAAAGTAATTTATAAATCTCTTTCGGAAATTCACGTATCTGGTCACGCTTGTCAGGAAGAGCTTAAGCTTATCCATAGCATAGTAAAACCACAGTATTTCTTACCGGCACACGGCGAGACAATGCATTTAATAAGTCATGCAAAGCTAAGTATGGACTTGGGAATGCCTGAAGAAAATATCTTCATAGTAGAAAATGGTGATGTTTTAGAGTTCGGTGGTAAAGGTGTTACACACGGGTCACCAGTTGAATCAGGAAATATTCTTGTAGATGGTCTGGGAATAGGTGATGTTGGAAATATAGTTTTAAGAGATAGAAAACATCTTTCAGAAGATGGACTTATAGTTGTAGTAGTTACCATTTCTAAAAAGGATGGAAAGATCATTGCTGGTCCAGATATAATATCTAGAGGATTTGTTTATGTAAGAGAATCTGGAGATTTGATGGATGAGGCTAGAAATGTGGTTAAAGGCGTGTTAGACGACTGTGAAGCAAAACACATAACAGATTGGGGTACGCTTAAAAACAATGTTAAAGACAGCTTAAGAACGTTCATCTTTGCAGAGATAAAGAGAAATCCAATGATTCTTCCAATTATCATGGAAGTGTAAAAGAGTTGATTAAATGTCAAATATAAATGAAGAATATATAGATGAGTATATAAGAAATCTAGTTCCAGATAGAAATGAACTCTTGACGGAACTAGAGAAATATGCAGATGAAAACCATGTTCCTATTATTGAGCCTGAAGTAGGTCAGTTTATAAAAACTATCATTAGGACCAAAAGACCAAAAAGAGTTTTAGAGCTTGGAACAGCAATAGGTTATAGTGGAATTCATATTTTGGAGTCTTCAGATTCCATAGAGCAATTAGTTACTATGGAAATAAGAGAAGATATAGCTAATATTGCATTGGAGAACTTCAAAAAAGCTAATTTAGAAGATAAGGTTGAATTGATGGTTGGAGATGCGTGTGAATTGCTTCCAACTGTGGATTCAAAATTCGATTTAATATTTATAGATGCTGCTAAAGGACAGTATAATCTGTTTTTTAAAGAGGCACAAAGACTATTAAATGATGATGGAATCATAATCTGTGACAATATCCTTTTTAGGGGAATGGTGGCGACTGATGAATTGGTCATTAGAAGAAAGAAGACCATAGTAAAAAGACTTAGAACATTCCTAAAGGACATAATGGAAACAGAAGGTTATACTTCATCAATATTGCCAATAGGCGATGGCATTGCAATAATATTGAAAGGATGATTCATTTGAAAAAAGTCGAGCTTCTTGCACCTGCTGGAGATTTAAATAAACTGAAAACAGCAATAGAATACGGTGCAGATGCAGTCTATTTAGGTGGTGAAGCTTTTGGACTTAGAAAGTCTTCAAAGAACTTCTCCATTGAAGAGATAACTGAAGGTGTTAAATTTGCCCACGAAAGAGGCAAAAAAGTATATGTTACATTGAATATAATTCCTCATAATAGAGATATGGTTGGAATTGAAGATTATGTATTAGAACTTGAAAAAGCAGGAGTAGATGCAGTACTGGTTGCAGATCCTGGAATTTTTATGAAAGTTAAAAATACTTGTCCTAATATGGAAATTCATATTAGCACTCAAGCAAGTGCAACAAACTATGATACTATTATGTTCTGGTATGAACTAGGCGCTAGGAGAGTAGTTATTGCAAGAGAACTTTCACTTGAAGAAATAAAGGAAATAACTGATAAGATACCAGAAGATTTAGAGATAGAAGCGTTTGTTCACGGAGCTATGTGCATGTCCTATTCAGGCAGATGTCTATTAAGTAATTACATGACTGGTAGGGATGCAAACCTTGGTGACTGTGCTCATGCTTGTAGATATAAATACCATCTAGTAGAAGAGACTAGACCTGGTGAATATATGCCAGTAGTTGAAGACGATGGTGGCACTTTTATTATGAACTCTAAAGACTTGTGCATGATAGAGTATTTAGACAAGATGATAGATGCTGGGATTGATAGCTTTAAAGTAGAAGGTAGAGTTAAGAGCCAATACTATGTATCGACAATTTTAAGAAGTTATCGTATGGCTATTGATGATTATTATAAAGACCCTGAAAATTATGTTTTCGACACATCTTTATTAGATGAGATAAAGAAAGCTAGCCACAGGGATTTTACGACTGGGTTCTTTTTTGGACAACCAGATGAAAGCGCACAAGTATATCACACAAGTGGATATATTAGAGGATATGATTTTGTAGGAACTATTATGGATTATGACGAAGAAACTAAATTTGCCACTGTAGAGCAGAGAAATAGAATGTTCTTAGGTGATGAAATAGAAGTCTTCGGACCGAGTGAGAGACATTTTACACAAGTAATCAGTGAAATGTATGATGAAAGTGGAAACCCAATTGAAGTGGCACCACATGCCCAACAAATTATTAGAATTAAGATGGATCAACCTGTTAGAAAGAATTTCTTTATGAGAAAGCCTAGAGAGGATGATAAGTTTGAATAAACCTGTATTAATTGGAATTTGTGGAGGAACTGGTTCAGGTAAATCTACCATAACTGAAGAACTATTAGCTGGAATACCAAAGGAGAGAGTAGTTATTATTGAGCAGGATTCTTATTATAAGGATCAGTGAGATCTTCCTTTTGAAGAAAGAGTAAAGACTAATTATGACCATCCTTTTGCTTTCGACAATGAGCTCTTGATTGAACATTTAAAAATGCTTATTTCAGGAGAATCAATAGAAAAGCCTGAATATGATTTTGAAAATCACATTAGAAAAGAAGACACTGTTAAAGTGGAGCCAAGAGATATTATAATTTTGGAAGGTATTCTTATTCTGTCAGAAGAACAGCTAAGAGACTTACTGGATATTAAGATTTTCGTAGATACTGATGCTGATGTGAGGATCATAAGAAGAATTCTTAGGGATATTAAAGACAGAGGTAGGACTCTGGAATCTGTAATACTTCAGTATTTAAGTACTGTTAGACCTGCTCATTTACAGTTTGTTGAGCCTTCTAAAAAGTATGCTGATATCATAGTTCCAGAAGGTGGACAAAACAAAGTGGCAATAGATATAATAACTACAAAAATAAAATCGATAATCGAAAATTAGTATTTGACAAAGATTACTTTGTCGTATATACTTATAAAGTGATGTTGTAAGAAGAAGTATCCGCTTCTCACCTCGTGGCGATTGAGCCTAAAGGTTTATAAATAAACGAGTATTAATTACTATGTTATTTGAGTGCGGGTATTTTACCCGCTTTTTTATTTGCATAAATTTGGAGGTGCTTAAATATTAAAGAACTTCAGATCAATGAAGAGATACGTGATAAGGAGATAAGATTAATAGGAGATGAAGGCGAACAATTAGGAGTTATGACTCCTAGACAAGCTATGGAACTAGCAATTGAAAAGAGATTAGATCTTGTAAAAATTGCACCTAATGCTAAGCCACCTGTTTGTAAAATCATGGATTATGGCAAGTACAAATACGAAGCCACTAAGAGAGAAAAAGAATCCAAGAAGAAACAAAAGGTCATCAATGTTAAGGAAATTAGACTTTCTCCGAATATCGAGTCACACGACCTTTCTGTTAAGGCCAATAGAACTATTGATTTCTTAAAAAATGGCGACAGAGTTAAAGTGTCTGTGAGATTTAGAGGTAGAGAGATGGGAAGAACAGAATTAGGACGTGAAGTATTGGATGATTTCATAGAGCTTACTTCTGAATATGGAGCAGTAGACAAAAAACCAAAATTAGAGGGAAGAAATATGACTATGTTCTTGTCCCCTAAGTCGAATAAATAGGAGGAGTATTTTAATGGGAAAAATGAAAACTCATAAGGGCTCTGCGAAGAGATTCAAGAGAACTGGTACAGGCAAACTTAGAAGATATAAGGCATATAAAAGCCATATTACAGGAAAAAAATCTCCAAAGCGTATTAGGAATTTGAGAAAAGGTACTTTGGTGAGTAAATCGGATCAAAAAAGAATTGATCACATGATTCCATAATTAGTTTAGGAGGATATACAAATGGCAAGAGTAAAAAGAGGCGTTAATACGCATAAAAGACATAAAAGAGTCTTAAAACAATCCAAAGGATATTTTGGTGCAAAGAGTAAACAATTTAAGACAGCTAATCAAGCAGTAATGAAATCATTAAACTATGCATACATTGGTAGAAAACATAGAAAAAGAGATTTCAGAAAACTTTGGATTCAAAGAATTAATGCAGCGGCAAGACTTAATGGTCTAAGCTATAACAAATTCATTAATGGCTTAAGAAAAGCTAATGTTGAAGTTAACAGAAAAATGCTTTCTGAAATGGCTATACATGACGCAGAAGGATTTGCTAAATTAGTTGAATTAGCTAAAGAACAATAAAAGTTCCGCGAGGGACTTTTTTTTCTTTAAATTTTATGATTTAAAGGGATGGAGAATAATGACAGCATTTAATAGAAAATCGAATAAATCACATTTAAGTCCACCACTATTTCTTCTATTAGGTTTTGCCTTAGTAATAATGGTGGGTACATTTTTATTAAATTTACCTATGTCATCACAAAATGGTGAACCTGTGGGCTTAGTAAATGCATTTTTCACTGCATCGTCTGCAACTTGTGTAACAGGACTTACAGTTGTGGATACAGCCGCTCACTGGACAGATTTTGGACATGTGGTAATAATAACTATGATACAGATAGGCGGACTAGGTCTGATGACTTTTTCTGTACTTTTCTCTATATTATTAGGTAAGAGTATAGGACTTTCTGATAGATTAATCATTAAAGAACAGTTTAATCTAGATACTTTAAATGGACTGGTTAAACTATTGAAATATGTAGTACTTATAGCATTTGTAATAGAGGGTATAGGATCTTTGATTTTTGCTACTAAGTTTATTCCTATGTATGGATTTGGAAGAGGTCTATGGACTTCGATTTTCCATGGGATATCAAGTTTTTGTAATGCAGGATTCAGTACGATTCCAGGAAATATTGAACCTTTTAAGAGTGATTTATTAATTAATATCAATATTATGTTGTTGGTAATATTTGGTGGTCTTGGATTTAGCGTAATAGTAGAAATTTTCAGTAAGAGAAAATTTAGCAAACTATCTGTTCAGGCCAAATTAGTTTTGATAATATCTACTGCCCTTATTTTAATAGGTGCAATAGGTTTTTTCTTGATGGAAAGAACGAATATGGAAACTATTGGAGGCGAAGGTTTATATACTCAAACACTTCAATCTTTTTTCCAATCAGTAGTTGCTAGAACTGCAGGGTTTAACTCAGTGAATCTAGCAGGACTTAGGGATTCAACTGCACTTTTATTGGTCATAATGATGTTTGTAGGTGGGTCTCCAGGGTCAACGGCTGGAGGGTTAAAAACTACAACTGTTGCTACACTTTTCCTTGCAACTTTTTCAGTTATTAGAGGAGAAAAGGACACTGTAGTATTCAACAGAAAGATAGCAGATGAAACCATAAGGAAATCATTGGCTATTATCGTAATAGCGATATCTCTTATTATAATGATAACTTTGATATTGAGCATAACAGAGGATTTTTCATATATAGATATACTCTATGAAACTGTATCCGCTTATGGTACAGTAGGTGTAACGAAAGGCATTACACCTGAATTATCAAATATTGGTAAAATTATATTGTCTTGCACTATGTATATCGGTAGAGTAGGTTCGTTGACAATGGCTTTTGCTTTTGGAAGAAAGCTTAAACTTACGAAACTATCGTATGCAGAAACTAATATAAGTGTAGGATAATTGTAAATAGGAGGAAATATGAAATCATATATAGTTTTTGGTTGTGGAAGATTTGGAGAAGCAGTAGCTAAGACACTTTACGAATTAGGATATGATGTTTTGGCAGTAGATGGAGATTTGCAAAAAATACAAGACATAACTCCATATGTGACAGATGCAATACAATGCGACATTTTGGATGAATCGGCATTAGATGAATTGGGAGTAAGCAATTTCGATGTTGCAGTTATAGCAATAGGGGCAAATCTTGAAGCTTCAATTATTTCAACTATTTACGCTAAAGAACAAGGCGTTAAAAAAGTTGTTGCTAAAGCGACTTCAGGGCTTCAAGGAACGGTTTTAGAAAAACTTGGAGTAGATATGGTAATCTATCCTGAAAGGGAAATGGGGACCAGACTTGCGCATATTTTAGCTAGTAATAGCATTATAGACTATGCCTATTTTTCAAATGACTATGGAATAATTGAAATTGTAATACCAGAAAAATGGATTGGAAAGACGCTTTCCGAAATAGATTTTAGAAATAAGTATAAAGCGACCGTAATAGCTATTAAAAGAAATGGCAAATTTATAATCACTCCAGTATCGGATGAAAAATTCTTAGAGGGCGACAATTTAGTAATCATGGGAAATGAAAAAGACTTAGTCGTAATTGAATCGCTATGATAATTACATCTAGAGAGAATGGAAAGTATAAATTCATCAACTCGTTAAAAGTGAAGAAAAATAGGACTAGAGAGAAGAAATTCATCTTAGAGGGTGAAAAAGTTATAGTTGAGTCTTTAGAATTAAATGGTGTAGTTAAGGAAATTGCATTTTCTAAATCATTTTTTGAAAACTCAAAAAATACGGATACTGTAAACAGTATTATCAACCATAAACTGGAATACAGTATTTTCACTGATGAGTTGTTTAATAAACTAAGTGAAACTATGACTCCTCAGGGAATATTAGCAGTTTGCAAATCAAATTTACGTGAAGTAGACACGATTCTTCCATTTGGTAGATATATACTTGTAGACGGATTAAATGATCCAGGTAATCTTGGTGGAATTATTAGATCCATAGATGCTTTTGGACTTGACGGAATCATAATAGGACCGGGAACGGTGGATCCTTATAATGATAAAGTAATCCGTTCTACAATGGCATCAATATTTAGAGTACTAATTTATAAGATGGACTCTAAGGAACAAATAATGGATTTGAAAAAGTTGAAATTCAAGATATTTTCTGCGAGTCTAAGAAAATCTGTCAGTATTTATGAAGCTGAATTAAGCGATAATTTTGTCTTGATAATAGGCAATGAAGCTAATGGTGTTTCAGAATACTTGGAAGATAGCTCTGATGAGAGTATAAGTATACCTATTATTGGAGATGCTGAATCACTAAATGCGAATGTTGCAGCATCAATATTTATGTATGAATCGACAAAACAACGTGGTGGAAAGTAATGGCAAAGATATGTATATGTGATGTAAAAGCGCCAAAAAAGATAATAGATAGTCTTATTAAACGAGGATACGAAATTGTGCCCTCGTTTAATTTAAATGCGTTAAATGGTGGTCTGAAAACACATCCTGATATTCAGATTTTCAAAATTGATGATAAAAGGGTTATAGTTGAACCAAATACATTAGAGCATTATAAATCTCATTTAAGCAGATATGGAATACAAGTAATTTCAGGCGCGACCATATTAGATAATAAATATCCTAGTGACATCGCATATAATATTGCCATGATAGGAAATAGTGTCATACATAATTTAAAATACACTGATAAAAATATTAGCAATTTACTTGAAGGTAAGAAGCGTATAAATATTGCACAAGGATATTCTAAATGCAGTATTGTGACACTCCCCAATGGATTTATTACTTCAGATGTGGGAATATACAAGAAGATAGAAAATGAATTCAAATACTCTCTACTAATTGAGAATGGTCATATTGAACTATCTGGATACGATTATGGTTTTTTAGGTGGTGCCACTGGATATGATGATAAATTATATTTTGCAGGCAGTATAGAAAACCATCCATCATATGAATTGATTCACAGGTTTTTAGAGGGAAATGGGATTGATTACGTATCACTTTCTGACGAAAAATTGGTAGATATAGGGACTTTGATGTTTTTAAGTGATAGTTAAATTACTGGCATTCTTTAAAGTGTGGACTTGATTTTAATTAGATTTAATGATAGAGTATTATCAAAATAAAAAAAGAGAGGAGAGGTGAAAGTATGATTAATATAGTAACGCCATCTACGTTGCCAGGTTTTATGGAATTAATGCCACAAGATCAAATACTATTCAACAAGATGATGGACACTA
>JAAYFG010000030.1 GCA_012728335.1 Tissierellia bacterium
ATGATTTGAATACTAATGTTAGAGCAGCTAGGGACCCTGTAACAGGAAAGACTATTTGGGTTGATGCTAATATGAAGTATAAAGATTGGAAAGAAAAGTATGTTGATAGCGCAATAAAAATTAAATTAGATAATTTAAAGGGGATAAATACCTATGAAGGGTTTAAGGTAGAATCAATAAGTAATCATTTAATCGAAAGAGTGATACAAAGGAATATAAAAGTAGAGGATATTGAAGAAGCTTTAATAAATCCATTAAAAATGGGTAAAAGAGTAGTAGATAAAGAAGGACTTCCAAGTATTAGGTTTTATGGTGAAGACGTAACAGTAGTTGCAAATCCTGATATAGGCAAATTAGTCACCACTTACAGAACAAGTTCAAATAGAGCTGCGAAATGGAAGAGGGAGAAAAATGAAAATAGTTGATAAACTTAATAAGAATCAAATAGATTTCTTAGAAGAAATAGGAATTGAAATCGATGATAGAAACTATGAAGATAAAGAGAGATTTGAGATATTAGATGTTATAGAGGACTATCTCATAACTGAAGGTTTTATTAATCAAGATAAAATTACAGATAAAGGGCAAATCGCAGAAGATATTTTAGATGTTTTAAATGAATTGTGAGTTGAATTAAATGAATGATTTTTACTTTGTATATGGTCTTGAAAGAGGTCTTGAAAATGTTTCAAGATTATGCAGACATATAGATAATACTATGGAGCAGTGGAGCTTTGAAGATAGAAAGTGGTATGAAGCACCATATTTATATGAGGTATTTATTGGTGAAGATGCAATATATGACGAAATAACAGAAGAGGAAGCAAATAAAATAATTGAATATAGCAAATAAGCACTAATTAACGAAAAATGTTAAGAGGTGCTTTTATTATGCATAAATTTAAAGGAGTGATAAATAATGGAAAAGTATGTGAATATCAAATGGCAGGAAGGAACTATAAAAGAAGTAGGAATAAATGGAGTACAGATTGAAAATGTTTTAGAAATAACTTTAAATAAACTTAAAGAATTAAATGAAAAGTTTCCTTGTAGAGAAAATGCCATAACTATAACAAAAATTGAAGAAGCAATTATGTGGCAAAATGCAAGGACTAAAGAAAGAGAAAAAAGAAATGTAGAAGGGAAGATGGAGGCTTAATATGATTAAATCAAAGACTGCAACTATAAGGGACTTAAGTAACTTAGAGGGGCAAAATGAAGTAAAAAGGCCATTAAACCTGCAACTATTTGGAGATGGCGAAGGAAGTCCTGGCGAAGTAACACCAGGAGGAGAAATAACACCAGAAGAAAGTAAAACTTATACAGAAGATGAATATCTAAAAGGAGTTCAATCGGAATCTGATAGAAGGGTTACTGAGGCACTTAAAAAGAATGATGAAAAGTGGGAAGCTAAGTTAGCTGAAAATACAAAGAAAGCAGTATCTGAAGCTGAAAGGCTGGCCAAACTATCTGCTGATGAAAGAGCAAAAGAAGAGTTTGAAAAAGAAAGAGAAGCATTCAATACTGAAAGGGCTGAACTCAACAGAGAAAAATTAAGCATACAAACTCAAAAGAACTTAAAGGAACAAGGACTTAGTGAAGACTTTGCTCCTTTTTTAATGGGTGAAACAGCTGAAATTACTCAAGAGAATATTAAGAACTTTAAGACGGTATGGGATAGTGCTGTAACAGAAGCAGTAAAAGATAGAGTTAAAGGTAAAACTCCACCAGCAGGTGGAAGTGATAATAAGATAGTAGATCCTTTCTTAGAAGGATTTAACTTAAATTAGGAGGAATAAACATGGCAATAGATTATGCAGTTAAATATTCAGGGCAAGTAGAGGAAAGATTTACAGCAGAGAGTAAGTCTGATTTGGTAGTAAATCAAGATTATGATTTTACAGGAGCAAAAACAGTAAAAGCTTACAATGTTTCCACTTCTGAAATGAATGATTATTCTAGAAGTGGTTCTAGTAGATATGGTACAGCTAATGAATTAGATGCGACTACTGAAGAAATGACTATGACACAAGATAAGTCATTTACTTTTACTATTGATAAGATGAACAATGACGAAACAATGGGAGCTTTGGAAGCTGGAAAAGCTTTAGCTAGGCAATTAAGAGAAGTTGCTATTCCGTTAGTAGATACTTACAGATATGGAAAAATTGCTGAGAATGCAGGTAACACATCTACAAAAGCAATCACCAAAGAAAATGTGTATGATGAGATTACTTCTGCAACGGAAGCTTTAGATGAAAAGAAAATTCCAGTAGTTGGTAGAGAACTAATAGTTACTCCAAAAACTTACAAATTCATGAAACAATCTAAGGATATTATCTTAGAAACTGAAATAGGTCAAGAAATGAGAATAAAAGGAGTAGTTGCGGTTTATGATGGAATGAATGTAATTAAATTACCATCTTCTTATTTACCAGAAGGAGCAAACTTTATAATAACTCATAAATTAGCTTGTATTGCACCAGTTAAGTTAGCTGAGTATAAAGTACATGATGATCCACCAGGAATCAGTGGCAAATTAGTTGAAGGTAGACTATATTATGATGCATTTGTGCTTAACAATAGAAAAAATGCTATATTTTATCATTCTACAAAAGCAGTAGAGCCAGCTAAAGCATAGAATGAAAGGAGATTGTTATGGAAAATGATAACAAATCCAAAGATAAGTTTAGAAAAGCAAAACTACTTTATGGACAGGAGATTGATGATAGTCTCCTGTCTTTATATTTTGAAATAGTAGAACAAAGAGTAAAGAACTACTGTAATATATCCACGATACCAACTGAATTAGAGCTGATTATAGTAGAAATAGTTGTAGGTTACTGTAATGCAAAGTTTAGTGAGTCAGGAGGTAACTCTAAAGATGTTCAAAGCATTAAAAGAGGAGATACAACTATTAGTTATGGCAAGACTGAAACTGTAAAAGATATATCTATCAGCGATTTTGTATTCAACTATAAAACTCAATTAAATAAGTTTAGGAAGGTGAAGTTGGTATGAATGAGATAGAAATATTAGCATCAACTTACTATGACGACATCACTATAACTAGACCAATTCCAATTAAGAATGGTAGTTTTGATGATTTTAAGGATGAAGAAATTTGGTGTGGAAAAGGAGCTATTTCTTTTACCAGTGGTTCAACTCAGGGTGAAAGTGATACATTTCAAGCTATTGAGTACATTGCAATACTTTATTTAAGACCGGAGATAGACATAGCTCCTGGAGACAAAGTAAATGCAATAGTACAAGGAAGAGAATATGATTTTCTTACTGGTGAGGGTGCTGTATATCCATCACATTGGGAAATTCCACTTATAAGGAGTGATAGGGCATGATTAGTACAAAAGGCCTAGAAAAGGAAATAGCTAAGTTTAATCGTGCAGATAGAATTCAAGATGAACTAGTTTCAGAAATGAATAAAGTTGGATTAGCCATAGTTGCTGATATTAAGGACAATACACCAATTGGAGAAACAGGGTTTCTAAAAAAAGGAACAGACTTTGAAAATGCCTATAAAGATGGTAAGGATGTAGCTTTACCTGTTTATAATAATGTTGAATATGCTGCCCATGTAAATTATGGGCATAGAACAGTTTCAGGCGGATATGTTCCTGGAACATATTTTTTTACTGGGGCTGAACCTATTGGGAAAGAAATGGTGAAGAGAGCAGTTGAAAAAGTCATAGAGAAGGTGAATGCAGAATGATAGAAAAGATACTAAATAGAATAGCAGAAGATTTAAGGATTATTTTTCCTGATACAAAAAAAGTGTACCTGGAGAGAATAAAGAAATTGGAAACTCCTTCTTTTAGTATTGAAGTAGTATCATACGATCCTAAAATATTTGATGAAAGTATTATAAACACAGTACTTACTTTAGATATAGTTTACTTCTCAAAAGATAATGATGTAATTACTGCACTAAAAGCTGGCGATATGCTCAAAAGGTATTTAGGTTTGGGACTAAAGGTTGAGGATAGATTTCTTCATTCAAGATATGAACCTAGAATAACTATGATAGAGCAAGATTTACATTTTATATTTACTTTAGATTTTCATGAAGGATATAGTCCGTTTATAGTAAATAACATTAATAATGATTTAATTAATTTAGATAGTGGTGGAACAAATATAGATAATCATATTGAAACACAAAAATACGAGTTAATGGAAGATTTAACTTTAGAAACAAAGAAAAGGAGTGATTAAATGCCTACAATAGGAATGCCTAGAATAGCAATAGAATTCAAATCTGCTGGGCTTACTGCTATTCAGAGAAGTGAAAGAGGGATAGCACTTCTAATTTTAAAAGATGATACGAATAAAGTTCAGCATTCATATACATTTACTAATTTAGCTGATGTGAATGAAGATGATTTTACTGCTGATAATTATAAATATATTAAATTAGCTTTTGAAGGGAAACCATATAAGCTGATGATTGAAAATTATAGTGTTACTAGAAATTTAGCAACACTGCTTACTGATATTTCAACTAAGAAATTCAATTACTTTAGTATGCCAGTTCAAGAGGAAGGCGACAAAGAAAAATTAATTAGTTGGCATGACGATATTAGAAAGAGAAAAGACAAGACAATTAAACTAGTACAATATGATGCACCAGAAGACAATGACCATGTTCTGAATTGGAGCACATCAGAAGTTAAGTATAAAGGCGTAGAGTATAAAGAGAATGAGTTTACTCCAATTATATCCAGTTTACTTGCAGGCTTATCTCTTCAAAGGTCTTCAACATATTTAGTAATAAACGGCATAGAAAGTTGTTCGCTAGAACATGCAGAAGATGAAGATAAAGCGGTTAACGAAGGTAAACTATTTTTAACTTTTGATGGCGAAAAATACAAGATAGCAAGAGGTGTAAATTCACTTGTGACATATACTCAAGATCAGGGAGAAGACTTCTCAAAGATTAGAATTATTGAAGGAATGGATTTAGTTAAAGATGACATAAGAGATACTTTCAATGATTTTTATGTTGGTAAGATTCTAAACACTTATGCTAATAAACAACAATTTATAGCTTTAATTAATAGAGTATATTTCAAAGAACTTGAAAACACTGTTCTTGAGGCTACTGCTAATAACTATGTAGATATTAGCATGGAGCTAAACAGGAAGTATGCTATAAAGCGTGGGAAAAATGTTGACGATATGACAGATTTCCAAATTAAATCTTATAATACAGGTTCTAATGTTTTCTTAGATGGTGGATTGTCATTCTTAGATGCAATGGAAGACTTAGTTATTAGATTTAATCTAGATTAGGGAGGTGCTATAAGTGAATACAGAACAAATAAGAGGGAATAGAGTCTTAGCTGGAGCTTGGGGAAAACTTTATGTAGATGGAGAATTACTAGCTGAATGTAAAAGTATTAATGCATCAGTAGAAATTCAGAGAGCTGATATTCAAGTGGGTTTAGATATAGACTCTAAAATGACTGGTGTAAAAGGAGAAGGAACTTTTGTTTTAGATCATGTTTATACTAGGGGGCTAAATCGAATTCAAGAAAACATAAAAAAAGGTATAGATAATAGACTTGTACTTTCAAGTAGGATAACTGACCCTGATGCAATAGGTGGACAACATGAAACTGTGAATATGGGTAATGTTTGGGTGAATAAATATGATTTAGCTAATTGGGCGAAAGCTGAAGCTATAGAGAAAGAATATGGTTTTGGATTTACACCAACAGACGCAGATATTGCTGAAGGAGTGTATTAATATGGATAAAGATTTAAAGAAATCACTAGAAGTTAAAAAGGTTTTAAAAGCTAGTGATTTAATAAAGAAGAAGAACTTAATAGCTAAAAAATTAAATGGAACTGTTGAAGTTGAGGTTAAAGATTTAGGAGTATTTAAGTTTAAGACTTTAACTATTGATGAAATTAATGATGGAGTGGAGTTTGGTAGTAAAAACGAAGGTTACGGAGACGAATACATGATTCTTAATGCATGTATAGAACCCAATCTTAGAGATGAAGAACTGAAAAAAGAGTTTAATGTTGAATTCAATCATGAGATAGTTAGAAAAATATTGAGTCCTGGAGAGATAAATAGAATCATTGAAATTCTAATGGAAAAAGCAGGATTTGAAGAAGATGTGGCGAAGTTGGTAGAAGAAGTAAAAAACTAATAAAAGACAGAGACTTTGATATGGTTTCTGTCTTTTATTTATTATCTAAAGGACATACTTTTGAATATGCATTAAATACAGATATTTATGAGAAAATAATTGCTAATGCTTGTGTAGCAGTAGAAAGCGAATTAAGTGAGGTGAGGCTATGAGTAAAAGCAGTACTGTTGAAACTATATATAGGGCTCGGGATGAGTATACTTCTGTTACAAAAAGAATAGGTGATCAACTAGGGAAAACAGGTAAGAAAATGGAAGAATTTTCTAGAAAGAGCAAAACTGTTGATAAAGCCTTAAACTCACTTAATAGAAAAAAGATTAAGATTCAAGGAATTGCAAAAAGTGTTACTGAACTTAAAGGAGTACAAAAGATACTTGGAGCAATAAACAAAGGTAAGAATATCATCAAACTAGGGACTGAAGGTGCTGGAAAAGTAAAGAGTATGTTTAGCAGTATGCTTGGGGCGAATCTAGTCAGTAATATGATTAGCAAAGGCGTAGGAATGCTAAAAAGTGGAGTTGGTTCAATTATCAGCACCTCTGATAGTATGACCAATTATACTGCTAGACTTGGAAATATTAATGACGGTACACAAAGCACTGATGAACTTAAGAAAAAGATATTTGATAGTGCTCAAAGAAGTAGAGGGGACTACATGACCAATATGGACATTGTAGCCAAACTTGGTAGTCAGGCTAAATCTACTTTCAAGAGTAATGATGAACTTATATCCTTTACTGAACAGCTGAATAAGACTTTTACCCTTGCTGGAACTGATGCAACAGGCATAGACAGTGTAATGTATAACTTAACACAAGCTATGGCATCAGGTGTCCTTAGAGGACAAGACTTTAATGCTGTTATCCAGAATGCTCAACCTCTTGTTCAGAAAATGGCAGACTATATGGGTGTGCCAGTTGAGAAAATGCGTGAAATGGCTGAGGGTGGAAAAATAACTGCTGATGTAGTTAAAAATGCAGTACTGGGTGCAGCAGAAGAAACAAATAAAGAGTTTGATAAGATGCCTAAGACTTGGCAACAAATAGGACAGTTTGCTAAAAATGCAGTAACTCAAAAAGCACAACCTTTAATGGATAAAGTAAAAGGTGGAGCTCAAGTAGCTGCTCAAGCACTCCCAAATGTTTTAGAAGGAGTATTCTCTAAAGTTGAAGAATATGCTCCTTTGCTTGGAAATGTATTTGGTTCATTGAAGGAAGCTGTACAGCCTATACTAGAACCTCTTTCATCATTAGGAAGTACAGTAGCTCCTCTTGTGAAATCAGGTTTAGAGTTATTAGGTGGAGTAGCACAGTCTTTTGTAAAACCAGCCTTTGAAGTTATTGGAAATATAATCACTAATTTTGTAGTACCAGCATTCAATTTTACCACTGATGTTATAAATTCATTCTTTAAAGCTGCTATAGAAGCAATAGGGGACATAATTAATACTTATGTTGTACCAGCTCTTACTTGGCTAGGGGATAAAATAGGATGGGTAGTAGATAAACTTTCAGGAATAGGAAATAGTGTAGCTGGATTCTTTGGTGGTATATCTGAAAAAGTTAGTAATTTTGTAAAAGGAAATGCTAGTGGTACTTCGTATTTTGATGGAGGAATAACAAGAATAAATGAACAAGGTCAAGAAGCTATTAAACTGCCGAAAGGAAGTAAAATATACCCTAGTCAGAAAACAGATAAAATGATTAAAAATGAATTAAGCAGTAGTAATAATAAGGCTGTAAATTTTAATCCAACTATTATTGTCAATGGAGCTAATAAGACCAATGATGAAGTTGGAGAAGATGTAGCTAGAGAACTTAGGAGACTTGCAGTAAACATTTAGGAGGTGGAATATGGAGCAATGCATACTTAGTTATAATAATAGAGAAGAAGTGCTTGAACTTCCTGTTCCACTCCAAGAATGGGGACTCGAAAGCGGAAACAACACTTATAAGTTCACAACAATGAACACTGGAGATATAAAAGCAATTGGAAATAGTAAATTAAAAGTACTTAATATCAGTAGTTTCTTTCCTAACCATGATTATTCATTTCTCCTTGGTAAAAGAATAGATCCTTTTACTTGTGTAAATATAATTGAGAAGTGGAGACAATCAGGCAAGCCAATAAGAGTGATTATAGTTGGAACTGATATAAACCTTGCAATGAGTATTGAAAACTTCGTATATGGTAAAGAAGATGGCTCAGGTGACATACCTTTCAGTCTTAGTTTGGAAGAATATAGATTTTTAAATACTCCTAACTTTAGTATTCCTCAACCAGTGGATGAGCTTACTGAATTGAAAGATAGAGCTACAGAAGAGAAACCTAAAACACCAGGTAAAACTTCAATAAAGAAATCCGGAAAAGGAAAGAAAAACAGTGTTATTGAAAATAAAGCAGTAAGTGTAGGTTCTAATAACACTATGAGTATGGAAGATACTAAGAAGCTTATTGACTACTCAATGAAGGACTATGGTGGTAAAGGTTATGATAATAAAGGAAATTATAAAGGAAGTTATATTGTTTCCTTTGACGAAATATTAGATAAGGTAGAAAAGAATAAGAAAAGTAGAGATAAAGTGAATTCAAAGGTAGGTGCTAATGGTGAAATGCATCTTAAACAATAGTAAAGACATAAGTCAGATTACTGGTAAATTCAGTATTAGTGGTAGCACTAAGGAAGTGGCTGAAAAACTAGATATTAGAGTAGTAAGACCTGATGTAGACCACTATTTGCCAAGTATTGAAATAAGTATTGGAGACAGTATAGAACTTGTTACAGACGAAGGTAGAAGCATTTTCAAGGGGATTGTTTGGTTTAGAGAATTAGACGATAACTCTATGGAACAAAGACTTACTTGTTATGATAGTTTAATATATTTAAATAAGAGTAAACCACCGACTGATAAGCAAGTTTTTACTAATTTATCTGCTGATGGAATTGCAAATGAACTTATAAAACATGTAGGACTTTATCCTGGAAGTATAGCAGGAACTCCTTCACTCACTTTTAATGGAAGAGATAAAACTTATCATGAAATAATTATGGGAGCTTATTACGATATTCATAAAAAAGATGGGAAAAAGTACTTTATGCATATGAAAGATGGAAAGGTACATATATCTGAACAGGGTCAGATGGTTAACATTCCTCTTAGATATGATAATGAAGCAAAACCAGGAGTATTACTAGAAGTATCTTTTGAAGAAAGTGCTGAAAGTATGATAAATGAGATCCAGGTAATAGATGAAAGAAATAAGGATAAAGTTGAAAAGATTACCAGTGATTTAAGTGGAGCATTAGGACTAATTTCAAAAACGATAGTAGGAACTAAAGGTGAAGGGCAAGGTCTTATTAAGCCACCAAAAGTTGAAGTAGATGTAAAATGTATTGGCAGTTGGGATTTAAATAGTGGATATCGAGTGTATTTAGAAAGTAATTTTTTAAAAGGACATTACTATATATCTGAACATAATCATGAATACTCTGATGGAATTCACATTACTAAAATGAAACTCACCTCTGAAAACATAATGAAAAGCATGGATAAAGAAGAGGTGAAGAAATGAGTTTTAAAGAGATATATTTAAAGAATGAAGAACAGAAAAATGAAAACACTAATATCATAGAGATTGGAGAGCTTATTTCAGTATCTCCTTTTTTTATATTTGAGATAAATGGAGTTAGGTATAGTTCAGAACATTTTGAAGTGTATATTGAAGCAGGAGATAGGATTCAAGAATACGAAGAAGTATGGACTGAAGGACATGGCTATGGAGCACCTGCAAGAGTAACTCATAAAACAGGTCAAGGAGATGTTCTCGGTAATTTTGAGATAGTGCCTGATAGTACAGTAAATAAAAAGTACAAAGAAGGAGACTTAATATCTGTTATAGATAGGGGAAATAGCTTTATTGTGTTAAGCAGAGTATACAAACTAAATGGTGGCATAACTAATTGTCCATGGTGAGAGAGGTGGTAAATTGGTATTACCTTATATTTTAAACAGACAAATAGATGTAATAGATGAAGAAGTGTATATTCCTGATGATTATTATGAATACGCATATGATTTTGAAAATAATGAGTTATTGACTAGAGATGGGAAACACTATTATGTATATGGAAATGAGGCATTAAAAATTTGGATTTATAAAGCAGTCAGAAGTGATAGATTCAGATATAGTGCTTATTCAAGTAGGTTTGGTACTGAAATATTTTCACTTATTGGTGAAGTTATATCAGAGAAATTAAAAAAAGAAGAAATCAAGAGATACATTATTGAGACAGTAATGGTAAATCCTTATATTCAGTCAATAGAAAAGATAGAGTTAAAGAGTAAAAAGAGTGTAATGATTGCAGATGTTTACATTACCTCTAAATTTGATAATGAGGTGGTGAATGTAGAATGCGATATTCCAATCTAGACATAAGTTATGAGTCAATATTAAAAAGAATGAAAGAAGAGCTTAGTAATCCACCTAATAGAATTGAAGGCAGTTTTGCAATGGATAATATCCAATCTGTAGGCAAAGAGTTAGAGAACGCGTATGGATACATTAACTGGCTAAGTGAGATGCATTTCTTAGATACAGCAGAAGGCATATTTCTAGATAGTAAAGCTGGAGAATATGGTATTGAAAGAAAGCTTGGGCAGAAATCAACTGGTTTTGTTTGGATTTATGGCTCAGTAGGAAAAGAACTGCCATCAGGCACTAGGTTTACAAGTGATAGTGGTTTAGAATTCACATTATCAAATAAGGCAGTAATTGAAGAAGATGGAAGAGTTACAGGAGCGATTATAGCTTCGGAAACTGGCTCTAATTATAACTTACCTGAAGGAGCACTTCTTTATCCTGATAAAACTCTTGGTGGAGTAGATAAAGTAATTGTCAAAAATAATTTATTAAATGGATATGAAATCGAAAATGATGAGTTATTAAGAGAAAGGACTTATTTCAAGATAAGATACCCGGCGACATCAGGTAACAAATATCACTATATGCAGTGGGCTATGGGCATAACTGGTGTTGGAAGAGTAAAAGTATATCCTCTTTGGCAAGGTCCTGGTACTGTAAAAATATCATTAATAGATAGTAATTATGAAAAGGCAAGTACTGACTTATTAGAAACTGTTAAGAATGCAATTGATCCATTAGGTGCAACTGGTGATGCATTAGCTCCAATTGGAGCTACTCTTACAGTTGTAACAGCTGATGAGGTGTTTTTTAATGTCTTAATCGACTTTAATAGCGAAGATGACTATTCAAAAGATGAAGTATTAATGGATGTTGAGAAGAATATAAATGCTTATTTTAGAGATGCATCATATAGAGAAACACTTATCTCTTATGCTAAAATCATTGATTTAATATGGAATACTGATGGAGTTGAAAAAGTTATAGATGTTACTGTAAATACTAAAAAGGATAATGTGTTTTTACAAGATGAAGAAATTCCTGTACTGAGTAGTATTGGGGTGATGTAATGTTTGGAGATAGATTCAAGGTAAGACTTCCTAAATTCATAGGTCAAATCCCCGACATGAATGATTTGTTTATTGCTGAAGATAGAGAGTTTATGAAGATAGAAGATGAACTAAAAGAGTTTAGTAAATCAATGATAATAAACAATCTAGGAGAACTTAAAAATCCTATTCCAGTAATCTATAGATATGAAGATATCTTTGGGCTAAGTCATGCCAGTGAGTTAAGTATACAAGATAGAATAAATAGAATCATTATTAAGCTACTAAAAAAGGAAACTACTAATGAGGAAGCTATTCTTAGGATGGTAAGACTATTTGATGGAGATCCAGGATATATAAGAGATTATGAGAATTACTCTTTTACCTTAAAGGTTAAATCAAAACTTGAAGGTGATGCTAAAAGAATACTAAACAATGCAATCAGTGAAATAGTACCTGCTCATCTTACATGGCAATATTGGTTTATTATATATACTTGGGGAACTGCTTTTAAAATAGGTGAAGTGGACATTGATAGAAAGAAATTGATATGGAAAGACTTCAGAGGACTCAAGTGGGGAGCCAATGGACATAAATGGGGAGATAGTTTAGAGTTTGGAGAAGGTCAATGGAAGACATGGGGAATGGTAAGAGATGATAGATGGTCTACTTATTATGCCGAGGGAATGACTAATGTATAAGGGGTGAGAAGTTGAAATATACTAATAATCTTAATTTAAGATTGCCAGAAAATGATGATTATGTATTGGTAGAGGATTTAAATAGCAATGCAGAAATCATTGATAGGGAAATACAAGATTTAAAAGAAGATATGGGAGATGTCAAAGCTCTCAAAGAAAAAGTGAATACTATTGATCTAAATTATGTATCCACTGATAAATATGAAGCAGGGATGAAGTTAAAAGCAAATAAGGTTGATTTACATGATGTTGCTTCCACTGGAAGCTATCAAGATTTGAAAAATAAACCTGATATATTAGGAATAGTAAGAGATGAAATATATAAAAACATGGCTGATGATGCTCTTTGGAAAATGGCGAATGATATATACATGGTTTTAAATAAGAAATTTAATTTGAATCTTTCAAGTGCGATACAGAATATAGATAATCTATTAGCCAGTGGGACGGCGCTAGATATGGTGTTTAATAATGCTAATGCTTGGTATAGTTTTACTAATACAAGTTATTCCTATGGGAAAATAGGCTCAAATAACGCAGGTATGACTAAGTATTTAGGTAAATTATTGTTCAATGATACTTCAAAAACAGCAACTGAAGTTATTACTTCTAGAAAGTATAAAGACGAGTTATTAAATGAATCTGATATATTCAATATGACCATTGATTCAATTAACTGGTTACAGAACATAGATAGCATAGCAGGTACAACGTTCAATACTACTTCATCGAACGGTATTGATGTAAAAGGAATATATCTGACCAGCGCTTATGAAAAGGGAATTACTCTTACATTTAGAAATGGAGAAAAATTAAGCGCTCATACTGGAGAACCACTTCTTAAAACATATGAGGTACAGAACAGATATAGAAGTATACTTACTAAAATATGGGTAAGCGGTACTAGTGTTAGATATTTTAATATATCTTAATGTGAGGTGAATATATGTATTTTTATTATGATGAAATAAATGGTGAGAAATTGGTTGTTGTAGAGAGTGAAACTAAAGTTGAAACGTTGGGAGACAATTTTATAATTGCGGATAAGCCTGATTATGACTACACAAAAGGTAAGCCTTACTTAGTTGTAGAAGGTGATAGGATAGTCGTCAAATATATTGAGACTGAAAGCTCTATTGGTAATAAAATGTTATCAGAAAAACTGGATCAGTTAATAGAAAATCAATTTATTACTCAAGAAGCAATAGCAACTATGTATGAGGAGTCAGAAGAAAGAAACACAAATGTTGACGAAGTGTTGGCAACTATTTATGAAGAAGTTTCTAAGGAGGAAGAAATATGATAGATATGTATTTTAATTTAGTGATAAATGGGAAAAGAACTTGTGATGAAAAGAATAAGGAAGTCATTCTTGTACCGAAGAAATTATTGAAAACAGTATCAGAGAAGTTGACAGAAGAAGGATATGACCTAAATGGTAAATTAAAATGAAATGGGTAGTATGTGGAGCTATTGTAGCTCTATTTTTTATATATTTTTATTCAAAGAAAGGGGATAGCGATATGCTAGATATGTATGTAGGTTTGGTAATTAACGGAAGAAGAACTTGTAATGAGGAAAACAAGGAAGTAACTCTAGTGCCGAAAAAATGGAGACCATTAGTCATGGCTGACCTTGAAGCATTAGGATTAGATGCAGACGGAAATCCGGCAGAAGCAGAATAAAGGAGAGTGGGCAACCACTCTTTTTTATTTACAAAAATAAGGCGGTGACATTATGGAATTTACAGATTTATTAACTATAGATAAAGGATTGTCTTTTATTCTTTCAATACTTGTAATATTTGCTATATACAAGGTTATTAAACATGCTCCTGATATCATTAGTGCATTTTTAGAAGCCTTCAAAAACAATACGATAGCTATAGATAACAGTACAGAAGTGATAAAGGACACAAAAATAATGCATGAAATTATGGATAAAAAAATAGATTCTCTTCAAGATACTGTTGATGAAATGAAAACTTTACTTGTAACACAGAATCAAGATAATTCAGAGACTAGTAAAATGATGTTAGAAAAAATTGAAAAAATGGAGAGTGATATCTCTGCATTAAAAAAATCAGGTAACAAAGAAGGGAAGTGATAAAGAGTGAAAGAACTAAGTATAATGTTAGACCCTGGGCATGGTGCAGGTGTTGCCCATAATCGTGGGTTTGTAAATATACCAGATAGGAGCTATAACAACGAAGGAGACAACAACTTTATATTTGTTAGAGATTATTTAACCCCTGAATTTTTAGAATATGAAGGTATTAGGGTTGGTAATACTAGGCAAGCAATAACAGACAATCCATCAATTGAAGCAAGAGGTAAAATGGCAAAAGGATATGATTTACTTATTAGTAGCCATACTAATGCAGCAAGTGGAACAGGACAAGGGGTGGAAATCTGGGATAGTACGAATCCAAAAGAGAGTATTAAAGTACTTTGTGATGCTATTTGTGCAAATATTGCTAAGGAAATTGGAACAGTAAACAGAGGTACTAAATACAAGAAAAGTTCAAACGGAAGTAATTATTATGGAGTTCTAAGAAATGGACTTGCAAAACATAACTTCATAATCGAGTATGCTTTCCATGATAATTATAATGATATCATAAAGTTTGTAGGTAATATGAAAGGTGCAGCAGAGGCAACAGCTAAAGCTATAGCTGATTATTATGGACTTAAGAAAAAAGGTAATACCGTTGATCCGGTTCCACCAGTTCAAAATAATAACACAGTAAAAATCAGATATAAAGATTCGGTAAAGGAAGTTAGTAGAATATTAAAAGATGATACTAACTATGTAAATGTAAGGGAAGTGTTGGAGTTTACAGGACATAGAGTTGATTGGAACGGAGTAGATCAAGAAATAGTTATAGATGGTGATACTTTGATTAATTCAGATAAAGAGATAACTGGATATGGTAAATACTTCAAAACAGAACATCTAGAAGTTGTAGAGACGTACCCTAATGGAATATATACACAATTTGTTGGTGGCAAGACCTGTAGGCAGACTGGCGCTTATAGTGGTAGTGGAGTTTACTTTGACCCTTCCACTGCACCAGTGACAAGCTCAAGAAGTATAGTTGCCATTGCAGTAAATGGTGGTAAACCTATCGGAGAGAACTCACACACAGCAGACTACACTAATAGATATAAACGTGGTGCTATAGTTACTCGTCCAGATAACACAGCTGAATTTATAAGGATAAATAACATCAGTGAAATTAAAAGAGAATATGACGTAGTCTTAGGTGGTATCTCAATGGGTACGGAATATAACCCAGTTAAAGAAGGATTTATTCCTGCGAATAAAAATGATGATGTATTAAGAAGTACATTCCATACAGCACTAGCTTGTAAAAAAGACAGAGTATATCATATTACTTCTTTAGGTAATTGTACTTTAGCAAAGTTTAATGAGTATATTATGAAAGAATTAGGTCTTGAGCATATTATTGGGTTAGATGGTGGTGGGAGCTCTCAATTATATTTTGAGGGCGATAAAGGGAAAATATCTGACAGAATATTGCCGATGGTGATTGGATTTAAGAAAGTAGGTTAATCATGTATAATAAAATAGATTGGAAAAGAAAGTTAAGTTCTAGGAAGTTTTGGGCTGCACTGGTAGGATTCATTACA
Organism: Tissierellia bacterium; assembly: GCA_012728335.1. Taxonomy (GTDB): domain Bacteria; phylum Bacillota; class Clostridia; order Tissierellales; family Peptoniphilaceae; genus JAAYFG01. The sequence continues at coordinate 16,005 of JAAYFG010000030.1, forward strand.
GCTCTACTTACAGCATTCAATATTGCTGATGCAGTAGCTGTTCAAGTTGCAGCGGTAATTATGGCCTTTGCAACACTGATATCTTACATTTTAGCAGAAGGGTTCATTGATGCGAAGGATGCAGGAAGTGACACAATAAATCATATATATACAGAAAACTATAAGGAGCCTAGAGAGTAAAATCTCTATGCTCCTTTTTTTATTACATGAACTTTGATATAGTTCATGTAATGAACTATAAGGAGATGATATTATATAGTGAATTAAAATATGAGTGAAAACTTGTAAGTGGTATTTGTATAAGATATGAAAAAGACCAGGGAATAATATCCTTGGTCTTAATTTGTTATATCATGTAATCTGTATTGGTTTTAAAAATATGCTACAAATATGCTACTGGAAATAAGAAAGCTGGAAAAACTTCGATAGACTTAGAAAAATATAAATTTAGAACGCGTATTTTCCAATGCCTTAGAAGAACATGGGAAAACACACATACTGTTGGTGCGCTTGAGAGGAATCGAACCCCCGGCACACGCCTTAGGAGGGCGTTGCTCTATCCTACTGAGCTACAAGCGCATACAATTACTATTATTAATTATAGGACTATAAAACTATTATGTCAACGATATAAAAACAAACATATGTTTACTTTTGGTTTTTCTGGTGATATAATTTAATTAGGAGATGAACATGCGTACTATTTCTGAAAAAATTAAAATATTGACTGATGCGGCAAAATACGATGTTTCTTGTTCTTCCAGTGGTAGTGATAGAGCAAATAAAAAAGATGGTCTAGGTAATAGTGCTGTTTCTGGAATTTGTCATTCATGGTCTGCTGATGGAAGGTGTATTTCTCTATTGAAGATACTTCTTACCAATAATTGCATATATGACTGTGATTACTGCATTAATAGACGAAGCAATGACATTGAGAGGGCAATGTTTACTGTAGACGAGATAGTTGAATTAACTATGAATTTCTATAAACGAAATTATATTGAAGGACTTTTCTTGAGTTCAGGTGTTTTCAGAAACAGTGATTACACGATGGAATTACTAATCAAAGTAGCTAAAAGACTGCGAGAAGTAGAAAACTTTAATGGGTACATACATATGAAAGGAATTCCAGGTGCATCTAAAGACTTAGTGGACAAATTAGGACTTTATGTAGATAGACTTAGTGTTAATATTGAGCTTCCTTCTGAAAAGAGCCTTCAACTTTATGCTCCAGAAAAAAAGTATATAGATATTATTGATCCCATGAAGTACATAAAAGATAAAATTATTGAAAATACTGATGATAGAATGAGATTTAAAAAGGCAAGTAGTTTTGTTAGAGCTGGTCAAACTACTCAAATGATAATAGGGGCTGGTGATGAGTCAGATTTTTCAATCATAAAAAAATCTGAAGACCTATATGATTCTATGAAATTAAAAAGGGTTTACTATTCTGCATTTGTACCTGTTCCTACGACAAAATTACTTAAGGATGTTGCAAAAGCTCCGTTAAAAAGAGAACATAGGATTTATCAAGCCGATTTTTTGATGAGATTTTACTATTTTAAAGCTGATGATATTCTATCTAATGTGAATCCATATTTTAATGAAAAATTAGATCCCAAAGCTAACTGGGCTGTAAATAATATGGGACTTTTCCCTATAGAGATAAATACTGCATCTTATGAGGACTTATTAAATATTCCAGGTGTTGGTCCTGGTTCTGCAAAAAAAATTGTAAATGCTAGAAGATTATGTAGACTTACATACGAAGATATTACTAAGATGGGGATAGTCTTAAAGAGGGCTAAACATTTTATAACGGTAAATGGTGTGTTTAGGGGAGTATGGAGCGATGGAAACGAAATGGTTCGTGAAATTTTAGAGAGAGCTGAAAGTGGAAATGTAATTCAACTTTCATTCTTAGACTAGGTGTTAAGTATGATTTATTTATATGATGGAAGCTTTGAAGGAATTATGACGTGCATATTTTATGGATATTCTGTGCTTAATAAATTGGTGGATATTCAAGTAGATAAAGGGCAGATGAGTCTAATTGATGAAATGGTAAAAATTACTACTGAAGCTGATAAGTCTGATAGAATAGTTAGATATTTGATTGATAAATTTGGTTATGAATTTTTTATGAGTGTCTATTACGTATACCTATCAAGTTCAAAAACAAAGGAAATCTCAATGATTAGGACAATTTTTTTAGGTAGGGATATTGGAAGCGAAATCATTCATTCCAGACAAGATGATGTGGTAGAATTCATGAAAAATCGTGGATATGTAAGCAATGAAAGCCATTTTTATTTAGGGCTTCTTAGATTTACTGAATTAAAAGATGGCTTGCTTTATGCACAGTTTGAACCTGAAAATAATATTTTACCGATAATTATGGGACATTTTAAGAATAGATTAGGTGATAGACCTTTTATCATTCACGATATGAAGAGACATATATTAGGTGTTTATGAAAATGAAATCAGTTTTGTATCTGATGAGGGTCTAGATATTAGACTAGAAGAGATAGATGATGTGTATGAAAGCCTATGGAAAGTTTTCCACACTTCAATAGCTATCGAAAACATGATAAATCCTAAGCTTCAGTCTAGTAATCTACCTAAGAAATACTGGAAATACATGACTGAAATGAAATAATTACTTAAGCAAAACAAGGCGTTTATTTGGGCTATGTTTCAAAAAAATATCGAAGAGTATAATTCTGTCAGTCGTATATAAAAATGGTTTGTATTAGATTGTGATTCGTTTTTTAGCAAGATATTATGTATAGCTTACCTAAACAATTATGTTTATTTACGCTTTAATGTGATAATCATTTAAAAACTACAGTTTTTGTGATAAGATTTATTTAATAAAATATGACAGGAGAGATATTATGATAATTACACAAGCAAGACTTGAAGATATTGATAGCATTTTGGAACTACACAAAAAATACCATGTGAACACTGTTTCTGAAGAAGATAAACCAGATGGTTTCATAACTACAGACTTTACTCCTGAACAGTTAAAGGGATTAATAGGTGAAGATGGAATCACTATTATAAAAGATGGAGATAGTGTTTTAGGATACGCTATGGCAGCATCGTGGCAATTTTGGTCAGAGTGGCCTTTCTTTGCAAATATGATCAAACTATTGCCTGACAATTCTTTTGAAGGGACTGTATTAGATATGGAAAATTCCTATCAGTATGGACCTATAACTTTAGATAAGTCAATTAGAGGAACGGGTATGTTTGAAAAACTGTTTAACGCTTCTTTAAAAAATATGTCTAAGAGATATCCAATAATGGTGACTTTTATAAACCAAATAAATGACCGTTCTTATGTTGCTCATACTGAAAAAGTTCCAATGGAAGTTATTAGCACATTTGTGTTTAATAATAACGATTACTATATGCTTGCGTGTCCAACAAAATAGGCAAATTTAAAGCTGTGATTTAATCACAGCTTTTTTTATTTATATGAGTAAATCCAACGTTCACTTTTGTATATGATGTATCCAAGGACTGCGACAGATACATTGCTTAGAGTCATGGCTATCCATATGCCTGATGAGCCAAGATCTGTAAAGTATTTAAACAGCAGTATAAATGGAATTCTTACCATCCACAGTCTAAATATCTCCATAAACATCGAGTATTCAGTACGTCCTGCTCCTTGATATAAGCCTTGGAAAGCATTAAAAATTACAAGTGAAGGTATGATTATGAAGTTGTGATTTAGATACTCTTGAGCTAAATCAATTACTTGTGAATCGGATTCTGTATTGATAAACGCATTAACTACAGGATTTCTAAATATGAATAGAACTATTGAAGATAGTATTGTAACTTGTAGTACAAAGACTATAGCTTTTTTAAATGCTTCTTTTGCCCTATCTAATTGACCTGCGCCTATGTTTTGCCCAATTATAACGGTTAGTGCGCTTCCTATTCCGGCAGTGGTCTGAGAAATAATATCTGTTATTCTGTTTATCATACCGAATGCTGCTAAAGTTGGTGTTCCATATGATCCTATAAATGAATTAAGTATAACAAATCCAAAAGCAGTTCCACCCATTCCAACACTTGAAGGGATTGCGATACGAATAATGTTTTTCGAAATATGTCCTTCAAATTTGAAGTTTTTATAATTAAGTCTTATTTTCTTTGATTTCTTGTGAAGCATGAATAGTCCTAGAACTAGCATTGCTGCTTGAGAAATTACCGTTGCGATTGCAGCTCCTCTTATTCCCATTCCAAAACCTTTTATCCCTATGCCAGGAACTACATCAAATATAAAGATAGGGTCTAAGACAATATTTATAAGGGCACTGACACCACTTATAACTGTTGATATGACCGTATTCCCTTGAGAAACTAAGATAGCATTTATTACATAGTAACTGAATATAAAAGGAAAGCCTAAAAATGACACTCTTAAATACTCTGTAGAGTGTATAAAAAGCTGTCCGTCAGCTCCCATAAATTTAATTATGAAATCAGTAAGAAAATAGCCTAAAAATGCAAAAAATATTGATAATAGCGTACTCATTAACATAAGATGATTTGCGTATTGATTAGCAAGTTTTTCTTCGTTGGCACCGATACTTTGACTTAAAAGAGATGTACCGGCGATACTGAAACCTAGTCCAATAGACATAAATAAGAATATTACTGGCCATACAAAAGAAGTCGCAGCAAATTCAACTTCACCTATCCGACCTACCCACATTGCGTCGGCTAAATTGTACAGTGTTTGTATAAAGTTGTTAAGCATTATAGGAAGTGAAAGTGAAATAAGTACTTTCGAAAGATTTCCATCAATAATGCTTTCTTGTGATTTGATTTTTGTGTTCATTTTTCCATCCTTATAGTGTATTCATTAAATACTATATATAAATGTTCATAGAATTACAATACAAAGTGAAATAAAATATGAAATGTTGATAAAAAAGTGGATAACTAAGCTTTTTCTTAATAACTTGTGGATAAGTAGAATGAAAAAATTGTATTTTAGTATTATTATATAGTGAAAAGTTGAAAATTGATTATTTTTACAGTTGGATATTGTCAATAAAGTTGATAAAATACAGAGTTATCAACAAAAAAGGACAAAAAAGAAACAAATGTACTAGTTACCCACAAAGTTATCCACAGTATCAACAGACATACGCACAATTACATAAAATAGAGATTTTTTATTAACATGAAGTTTTAGTAATTTATAAATTGTGGTATATATAAATATTAGAGGAAGAATATTTTCCATTAAATTTTCACAATGTCTTCATAACAGTTTCATTCTTGGAAGCTAATATGTAATTAAGGGAGTTGATAGAAATGGATAATTATGAAAATGATCAATATTCTTATGAGAATAGAAAAAATGATAATAATTCTCCTAAGAACAAAAAGAGCGGTAAAGTGCAAATAGTACTATTGGCTCTAGTTTTTTCGATAATCGGTTCTTTGATAGGAGGATATGTAGGCAGTTACTTTACGGCCAAATCTTATGAAGGAAACAACGATAATACAATTCAAAGTACGACTAATTCGGGCAACCCTAATGCGGTAACCAAAGTAGTTGAAATAAATGATGTAGTAGCTGAGGTAGCTGAAAATACTTTAGATTCTGTAGTTGGTATAACTACTAAATCGATAGCACAAGATATTTTGCTAAGACCAGTTGAAGTACAAGGGACTGGAAGTGGAATAATTGTTGATAGCAGAGGATATATACTTACAAACAATCATGTTGTGGCAAATGCCTCAGGGGGAAGCAGTATAACTCAATCAGGTGTATCTAATGATATTACGGTAGTACTAAATGACAAAACTACACTTGAAGCACAAGTATTGTGGACCGATCCACAAATCGATCTTGCAATTCTAAAAGTGGAAAGTGATACACCATTAAAACCAGCTGTACTTGGAGATTCTGATGCTCTTAGAATCGGAGAACAAGCTATAGCGATAGGAAATCCGTTTTCTTTAGATTTTGGTGGAACTGTAACAGGTGGATACATTTCTGGTTTAAATAGATCGGTAACGACTAGTGACATTGGAATCATGGAGAATTTGATTCAAACAGATGCTTCCATAAATAGTGGAAACAGCGGTGGACCCCTATTGAATGCTAAAGGTGAGGTAATAGGAGTTAATACACTAAAATTAGGTAGTGGGGAAAATATGAGCTTTAGTATCCCAATTAATATTGCTAAGCCAATTATCGAAGAAGTAATAGAAACCGGAACTTTCAAGAGTGTGAAACTAGGTGTCACTGTTGTAGACGTGGAAACATATCAATCTGTATTCCAAGTAGATTTAAGTGCTGAACATGGAGTGCTTTTAGTTGAAATATTGAAGGGGTCTCCAGCAGAAAATGCAGGTTTACAAGCTAATGACATAATTGTAGGAATAGATGATAGAGCAGTAAATGACAGAGATATGTTGACTAAGGCTCTTTATAATTATTCTGATGGAGAAGAAGCCACTCTAAAAATAATACGTGGTGGAGAGGAAATGGAAGTAAATATAGTCTTGAGTTCTAAAGACTATGAATAAAATTATGATGAAACATCCTTTAAGATAATGTAAAAAATGTGAGCTATGAATATATAGCTCGCATTTTTTTATCATTAATAATATGTAAATAGTCAATGTACACATGTTATTTTAGGGTAATTTAGTTATATTAAATGGGATTGAATATTGGGTAAAAGTAGTAATAAAAAAAACAGGTACAATGAATTGTACCTGTTTAATAGTTATCTATGGTGTCTTCCACCATGATGATTATATTGTCCACAATTTTGATTATGTTTCAAACCATTTTCGTTATGATGTCTATTATTTCTATGGTTAAACCCTACTCCAAGTCGATTACCGTCATTATTCTTTATTTGTTCTATATAGATATTTCCTTCTTCTTGTGAGATTTTTCCATCTTTAATCCATTGAAGAATAGTTTCTTCTTTTTGCTTCATCATTTCAGCTCTAAACTCTTCACTCTGTCCACAGTGTTCAGCATATTCTCCGTAATTATAGCCAGAATTAAGTCTATTTCTTTCTAGTATATCAATTTGTTCACCTGTTAGATTACAGATTATTTCTGCTGGACTTTCGCTTGCTTTTGCAGCCATAGGGATTATTAGTATTGCAAGAACTGCAATTCCAAATGCTATTATTTTCTTTGTGTTTTTCATATTAATTCCTCCATTTCTTATCTTGAATACATAATAATATATAATTATGGCGTAAATATGTCTTTTATGTACTTCTTTTATGGTATTATGAAAATCAAAGGCATAGAAAAAACATATTTGAATAGTATTATTGACTAAAGGAATGATATTATGAGTAAAATTTTAATAGCTGATGATAATAAACAGATTGTATCAATACTTTCTGAATACGCTAAAAGTGAGGGCTATGAAACAGATGAAGCCTATGATGGAGAAATTGCATTAAGCAAAGCCATTTCCAATGATTATGACATGATTCTACTAGATGTAATGATGCCGAAAATGGATGGATTTGCTGTATGTAGAGAGATTAGAAAAGTGTCCAATGTGCCAATTATTATGGTAACTGCCAGAGGAGAGGATTTTGAAAGGATCATGGGTCTAGACACTGGAGCCGACGATTATATTGTAAAGCCTTTTTCTCCAAGTGAAGTAATGGCCAGAGTCAGAGCTATTTTAAGAAGGATTAATATTGAGAATAACAAGAATGACTCTATACTAAAATACGATGAACTAATGATTAATCTTGATGAATATATGGCTGAAATTGGTGGAAATGAAATATCTCTAACTAAAAAAGAAATAGAATTATTGTGGATATTAGCTAATAATAAAAACAAGGTTTTTTCCAGAGAAAACCTGTTAGATAGTCTTTGGGGTTATGATTACTATGGGGATATTAGAACTGTAGATTCTCATATTAAAAGGCTTAGGGCAAAACTAGACGAATATTCTCACGACTCTTGGGACATAAAAACAATTTGGGGAGTGGGATATAAATTTGAGGTGATAGATTGAAAAATAAAATAAGACGAAGGCTTTTTTCCTATTTCACCATAACTTTGGTATTATTTTCTGTGATAATAGGAATTCTATTCACTTCTCTATTTTCAAAGTACAACAGAACACTTCAAATTGATGATATGGAAATTAGGGCTAAGCTTGTTGCTGAAAATATTTCGGGTAATTCATTGGGTACTAGCTCATCTCATGGGAAAGGCCATATGAGACAAAATTCTTCAATGAATATGAGATATATTGAAGGAATAGCAATGAGTGATATGTGGATAGTAGATCCAGAAACAAAACAGATAATAAGAGGGCAAGGACACCATGGCATTACTTATGGCGAACTTCCAGATGGAACTGAGGAAATCGTAGAGTCTGCATTGTCGGGTAAGACCGAATATACTGAAAGTTTTAGTCCGCTTTTAGAAAACCCGTCTATAACTGTGGCTACACCTGTAATATTGGATGATGGAACGATAGGAGGAGCAGTTCTCCTACATAAAGAACTTGAAGATATTACTAGTGCAACACAAAATGGACTATATCTACTATTTGGAAGTATGGTGATAGGCGTACTACTATCTTTTGGCGTGGCAATAGTACTTGCTTCAAGATTTACAAAACCTATAAATAAGATGATTTGGACAGCTGGAAAAATAAGTGACGGAAATTTTGATGTTAAAAACGATATAGTTCAAGACGATGAAATTGGAGAATTAGCTTATGCTATGGATGATATGGCAGGGAAGCTTCATAAAATGTATATTGAACAGGAGAGAGAAGAAGAACTGAGGAGAGAATTTCTTTCTAATGTTTCCCATGAACTTAGGACTCCAGTAACGGTAATGAGAGGCTCGCTGGAAGCATTACACGATGGAGTAGTTTCTGAGCCAGGACTAGTTAGAGAATACCATGAGCAGATGTTATTGGAATCCAAGTATTTAGAGAGATTAGTCAATGATTTGCTGGAACTTTCAAGATTGGAAAGTCCTAATTTCAAAATGGAGATGGACAATATAAATGTATCTGAAATAGCAAATGATGCAATTAGAAGTATGAATAGACTAGCAGAAAATAAAGATATTGTTATAGAACTAAAGAGATTAGGAGACGATTTTACTATATTTGGCGATTATGGTAGAATTCGACAGATGTTAATTATTGTATTGGAGAATGCCATAAAGTTTTCATATGAAAACTCTATTATTGAAATGGAGTTAAGAGATGAGAAGTCGAATATTGAGATAATAGTAAAAGACAATGGACAAGGTATTTCAGAAGATAATCTCAACAGTATATTTGACAGATTTCATAGACAGACTGATGAATATAACAAAACTGGAAGTGGTTTAGGACTTGCTATAGCCAAACAGATAGCAGATAGGCACAATGGAGAAATCTACTTAGAAAGTAACTTGGGAGTAGGAACTAAAGTGCATATGATATTTAGGAAAGCATAATAAAAGCTACATTGTAGAATTCTACGATGTAGCTTTTGCATTAATAGTATCTTTGATTTTTGTGAAGTGAAACACTTAATACCAATCCTAGAATTGCCAAGTTTATAAGTTGGAAAGTACCACCTGAACTTATGAATGGCAATGGAATACCTGTTATCGGCATAACTCCAAGAGTCATTCCTATATTTTCCCATATGTGAAATAGAAACATTGCAGCAAAGCCTACAACCATAAGAGATCCAAAGACATCTGCACTTTCTGTAGAAATCTTATACATTCTAAAAAGTATAATCCCGTAAAGGAATATAAGTGAAAATCCACCAATAAAGCCTAATTCTTCAACTAGTACTGGAAAAATAAAGTCATTTTGTTTTTCAGGAATGAAGTTATATTGAGTTTGAGTTCCCTGATAAAGTCCTTTCCCTGTAAGTTTTCCACTTCCTATCGCTATTCTACCCTCAATGAATTGATATGATGAACTAGTTGCATTTTCAGCAGGGTTTATAAAGTCTAATATTCTATTTTTTTGATAAGTATTCAGGAATACCCATATTATAGGCAGCATGGCAACTCCTGCAACTACTGCCGATATAATGTATTTCCAGTTGATTCCAGACACAAATAACATTATTATTATGAAGAAAATATAAACCATAGCCGTACCTGCATCAGGCTGCATAAGTATTAGAGCTACTGGTAAAAAAGCAAAAACTAATACTTTCAGAAGAACAAGAGGTTTATTGATATTTTCATAATGGTTTTCAATATAAGCAGATAGGCTTATAATAAGTCCAACTTTTACGAATTCAGACGGTTGAAATCTAATGGGACCTATTTTTAGCCAGGATTGTGAACCAATACTTGCCCCAGAACCTTTTATTAGGGTTGCAGCTAAAAGTACTATACAAAGAGCATAAATAGGAATATAGAAATGCTTCCAAATCCTATATTCTATTAGGGTCAATACTATAAGTACTGCAAATCCAAGTAATGTTGCCACCGTTTGGGCTTTCATTATTCTGGCTGAATTACTCATGCTCAAAGTGGCACTTTTTAACACGACCAAACCGAAAATAGTAGCTATTATAATTGCAAGAAATAGCACTATATCCAAGTCTCTTAACATCTTTAATCTTTCTTTTTTCATTTCATCGTCCTATCTAATATATAAATGGGATTATCCCTTTATTTCTTCGTTTTATTGAATATACTTTTATTCTTGTTTTCATTAAGTACCGCTAAATCATGTTCATAAGCATTTTTCATAAACAGATGGAAAGAAATAAATTCATGCTCGTTCTTAATTTCCTCTTTTTTATAAAGCTTATAATTTATCACATCTCTCATACTAACATATATTAAGGATGCGAGGGGAACGGCGATTATCATTCCCTTCAGTCCAGCAATAGAACCACCTAAAGCTACACTAGCCATTACCCAAATGCCAGGAAGTCCTACAGAACGACCGACTACCCTAGGGTATATTAAATTGCCTTCAAATTGTTGAAGAACAGTTATCATTATTATAAAAGTCAATGATCTCATTGGACTTATGGTAAAAATCAATATTGAACCGATTGCTGTACCGATGAAACCACCAAAATACGGTATAAGTGCAGTGAATGTAACTAATATTGATATTGTTGTTGCATATGGGAATCTAAAAATTGTCATTAATCCAAATGCCAATGTACCATAAATTATTGCTTCTGTACACTGTCCAACTAAAAAATTGGTAAAAGCCATATTAGCTCTACTAGAAAAAATCAATATAGATTCAGCAATATCATCTCTAAAGAAAGCTTTAATCATTTTCTTAGAGTGGTGAATTAGCTTTTCTTTGCCACCTAATATGAATAGTGCAAATGCAAAAGCGATTATCAAATTAAAAACTGAATTAACCGTTGAAAATATGAATGAAATACCATCTTGGATAAAACCGGTCATTCTATCTTGTAACCAAGTAATAGTGTCAGTCGATAAATTGTCTAATCTAATTTTGAGTTCATTTATCCACTCATTATCCCAAGAAGTATCAAAAATCTCCATAACCCAATTCGTAAAATTAGTGACCATTTGAGGCAGATTATTGGCAATTCCCATTACAGCATTGGTAAGTTCTGGTATTACAGTTTTGAATACGAAAAACAATATCATTGCAATAAGTATTATTGCCAATAATATTGATATAGGTCTAAGCCAAGAGGTTTTTTTAGCAGTCAATTTTTCCAATGAAACCTCTATGAATTTCATAGGAGTATTGATTATGAAGGCAATTGCTCCACCTATGATAAATGGCATAAAAATTTTAAGTGTATAACTGTATGCACCAAAAATAGCTCCAAGATTATTTATAATAAAATTGAATAGTATAAGCCCTAGTCCTGAAAAGACTAGCCATTTCTTTAGGGATTTATCAATATCCATTGTTTTCCTCCGTGGATAGTTTATGGGATTATTATATCATAAAACCGTTGAAAAACTGTGTATTATTAGTAATAAATATTAAGACTTATCTAAGATAATTTAGTATTACTGACAAGCTTAAATTTTAATAGTATAATTTTTAGTATTAACAGTAGTAAATATCGGAGGAATTAGTATGAAGGCAAGAGATATAGGAATTATAATCGTTTTGACATTGAGTATACTTATGGTTGGTTGTTCGAAAATGAGCCGATGGCACAGACCTATGTAGATAGAATATATGATATGAAAAGCGAGTATATAGGAGATAGTACTAAAGTTATTAAGCTAATTGAAGTAATTGGGTTTGACGCTGGAGGTAAATATACGATAGAATTATTTACGGATAAAGATCCTTTTGGATTGGAAATAAAGTATTCAAAACTTGACAAAACAGAAGTTTCAGAGGCTGATTTAGAGATATTTTCCAATTTACTATTAGGACTTATAGAAAATTTAGACTATGTAAATATCGTAAATAATGATGATATAATTTTTGAACAGTCATTAGAGACATTAAATAATAGTTTAGAATTTGATATTAAAGAAATAGGAGAGAATAAAGAAGAACTGGAAAAGTACTTAAATATAAATAGCAAGAAACTGTGATTAAATCACAGCTTTTTTGTAAGAGAAAACCCCCAGTTAGACTGGGGGTTCAGTTAAGCTTTAGCGTTGAGAAACAAATAAAAAATACCTCCATGATAAAATAGTTTTAGTCTGCCAACTAAAATTAAAAATCAAGGAGGTTTTTTAAAAT
>JAAYFG010000004.1 GCA_012728335.1 Tissierellia bacterium
CCATATGGCTATATGAAAGATCCTGAGGACAAATACAAGATTATTCCAGATGAGGAAAAATCTTGGGTGGTAAAGAAGATTTATGAACTTTATCTTGAAGGTCTATCTACAAGGAAAATTAAGGATTATCTCAATGAAAACAAGATAATTACACCAGCTCAAAGAAAGCTACAGTTAACCAAAATGGACTACTCAAACAGATACACAACAATCAAGGACAATCCAGCGTGGAACTTCTCTTCCGTAGTAGATATTCTGGCCGATGAGATTTACACAGGTACTTATATCTTTAGCCGAGTAGATAAGTCATTAGTTAATGGAACAAAAGAAAAGAACAGGTATCTCCCTAAAGAAGACTGGGGAAGAATCCAATATAATCATGAAGCCATAATATCTCAAGAAGTATTTGATAAAGTTCAGGTATTAAAAGCCACTAAGAGTTTTAAGGGGAAAAATACTGATTATCAATGGTATAAACATTCACCATTGCAAGGATTCATATACTGTCCTGAATGTGGACATTTACTCTCTTGCCAAAAGAGTACCAAAAAGAGAAATGGCAAGCCTGATAAAATACATCGATACTTTAGGTGTCGTTACTGTAAGAACGATGGGGTAAAGATTATTGGGACTAATGCGGATAAAGTTGAACCATTAGTATTAGAAGCTATAAAAGCGAAAGTTGACTTATCAGCTGAAATAAAGAAATGCGAGGAACAGCAGGTCAATTATGAAGAGCTTATAGGAAACTTAGAAGCAAAAAAACTTACTTTCTATGAAAAATACAAGTTAGGCAAAATTACTAGGTTGGATTTTCTAGAGGAGAAGAAAAATCTAGATAAGGATATTGAAGAGCTAAAGCATAATCAAAAAAATCTACCTGCAGAACAAGGGAACGTTCAAGAAGAAAATTTGACCAGAGAATTGATGGAGAAGTATATCAAATCAATTATAGTTAGAGGAAATGAAATACTAAAAATTGAATGGAAGTAAGCGAGAAGAGGGTGACATAATAGTGCCCTCTTTTAGATTATTTGATTCCCCCTTATGTAATATAATAAATAAAGGGGGGGTAAAATGAATGAATATTTGTTTGAAGTTATCGCGAAAGAGTTTTGTGGTGATGAAGATAGCCAGTATGAATACAAGAGTGGGCCACAATTAGTTGATTTTTTTAATATTAATTTTGGTTATAATGACCAATATTATAGTGGTTTTCCCACAAGATGGAGGTATGCAAGTGAAAGAATTCAGCATATTCAGCATAGAAATTTAATTAATGATTTTTTCACATTAATAATGTCATTAGAATTTCATATACAAGAAAAAAATCTTACTGCTGTAGAAGCTGTACCTTTTATTTCTTCATTAATGAAACATTGGAACAAGTTGTTAAGACCATTTCGATACCAATTAATCAAAATTGCTGATAGATATGAGTTGACTAATTTTGATGAAAACATGAAGTTAATTGGATCTGGAGGTTTTGCAGATGTTTTTGTTGAAAAATCCACTGGACTAGTTTTAAAACGCTTGAAAAGAGAAAATCTAGTAGATAGAGGGAGCATACATAGATTTAAACGTGAGTATGAAATTACAAAAACTTTATCTGATGTCAAGGGAATCATTGAAGTATATGACTTTAATGATTCTGAATATTATTATGTTATGGAGAAATGTGATTGCACTCTTCTTGATTTCTTAACTAATAATCCTTTAGGAATTTCATCTAAGGAAGCTATTATTGATCAGATATTAAGGATAATGTCAGTAGTTCATCAAAGGAACATAATACACAGAGATATATCTTCAAATAATATTTTTTTAAAAGGAAGTGAGATTAAAATTGCTGATTTTGGATTAGGCAAAGACTTCGATTTTGTATTATCACATCAGACAAAGAGTACCGCTCAGCTAGGACAAATTCAATATTGTCCACCTGAGCAATTGATGAAATTGGGGGATACTGGTAAGTATAGTGACGTTTATTCTTTAGGGAGGTTAGTTAATTTCATCATGACTAATAATCCTAATGATAAAGATCATAAATATAAGTTGCTGGTCGAGAAAGCCACAAGTTTGGAGCCTAATAATCGATATATAGATGCTGTAGTGATGTATGAAAACTTTAAGAAAATCAAAGAATATACTGAAAGTAGAGAAAAATTAGAGTATGTTATGAATCTAATAAAATCGGAACAATATGATGAAAATGTGGAATTATATATTTCATCACTTAGCTCTCAAAGTCTATGCGATAATATAATTAGTATGCAAGGATTTAGGGAAACGATATATACATATTTTGAGAACAATGAAGAGTCCATTTTAGAAATATTAGAATTTATTAAGAAGGACATGGATAATTCTTGTAGAAGATTTGAAGATGCTGACAACTTCGCAGATGTAGCTCATTATGTATTAGAAAATAATTTAGGGACATTTGTTGTAAAAGAGAGAGCAGCTGAAATATTAAATCATGTTGCTTATTACGTTAATCGCTTTTATGCTCAACGATTAATAGAATCCCTAGTAAATAGAGGTATTGAGCCAATGTTAGAGGACATTTTAATAAAGAGGTAATTATTTTTTATCACAGACTTGACACGAGAGGGTTCTGGAAACTTCTTAACAGAAAGCTATCTATCATTAAGAAGACTTGAAAATAAAATTTTGAAAGAAATAATATCTATTGATGGTACGATGGGAACTTCGATGCAAATGTCTTTAGGAGATAATGCCTATAATCCAATA
>JAAYFG010000031.1 GCA_012728335.1 Tissierellia bacterium
CCTTAACCCCATTAGGATATTTAATTCGTTGGTCTTTCAAAACATCTACATGAAAGCAGTTGTCTTTATCTATTACTTCATCTATGTTTGTAGAATTTGTAGAATGAGTACCTGCAATGATGGCTATCTTTGTACCATTTAGAACTTTATATTGAATTTGATTATATTCTTCTTTATTTCTATAAGTGCCATATGAGTCTATGCCTAAATTGTCTAGCATGTCTAAAGTTCTAATAACACCTTTAATCCCTTGGTCCATACAGTGGTTATTCGCAGTCGTAACACCGCCTATACCTCCATAAACAATAGCCTTAGCTAAATCATCCGGAGCATTTACAAGCATATACTCCGCATTGTATCCCTTATCTGCTCCTGCAAATACCGTTTCTAGATTTCCTACTACATAATCTGACTTTTCAAATAATGATCTAACATTTTCGAAAACAGGTTTGAAGTCATATTCTTCTTCTGATACTTTTGAAGCATTTATTAAAGGTCTGTCAACTGTTATATCTCCTATAAAAGTTATTTTTAGATTTTTATTCATTTTAGTACCGTCCATACTTTATCTTTAATAACAAATACTATCTTTTGTTTTTGAATTTTTCTATTTCATCAATATATGGCTTGAATTTTGTCCATACACCAACCTGATCTGGTATTTGTGTCACATCAAAGTCCGCGCCAGGATTTCCTTCAATCAATACTATCTTGCCTACTTCGTTTATACTAACATCCCATCCTATATATCTAACTTCTGGGTGTCTTAGAGCTGCTGCTTTGACAGTTTCTTTTATCTCTTCCCATTTAGGAATCTTAAATCCAACTATGGTTTTATGAGAATCGGGATGAACAACATATCTATTCCAATTTCTATCAATTCCAGTTGTATATACAATTCCTGTTTCGACATCTATTAAGGAAGCAATTCCATTATAGTGAAAATTGTCAGCAAATCTTCCTTTTCTCCCAAGTCTTAAGACTCCAGCCATGACTTTAACACCATCATTTAATGTATTAAGTGTTACTACTCTCATAGAGTTTACTGAGCTTTCGTTAAATTCCTTTAGCTCATTATACTGAGTTAGACTTTCTTCTAAAAGAAGTTTGTCACTTTTTATCTTTTGCAAAACATCTTCCTTTATTTCGGTTGTACTATTAAATATTTGGATACCTTTACCAAACATTCCATCTGGAACTTTTCCAAATACCCTGTCATGTTTTTGCAAAAAATCCTTTATATCATCTAAAGAAGCAGTATCTGCATTTAGCCAATCCCTTCCTAAGAATGATTCAAAATCTGTATTAAATAAAGGCTTTTGATCAAAGATGGGTCTAAGTTTTGGATCATTGCAAGTCCTGATGACCTTAATAAGTTCGCCATGAGTCGCAAATTTTCTTCGTTCAGCTTTCTTCTTGTAGTAAAAACGATATTGAATATAATCTATTAATTCAATATTATGAGATATACGTTCCATGAGAAAATCAAATGTTACCTTCGTCTTCACCCAAGCCATATTATCTTCTTTAATGTTATCATCTATGTCTTTGTAAAATCTTTTGAATTTAGCTAATATTGATTCTCCCATGATAACTCCTAAGCTTTTTTGCTATCCTTTAAAATCTTATCTATATTTTCTTGACCTAAGTTTTCAGGTGTTCTGCCGCCTGCTCTCAAATCTCTCTCTAATGCTGCATTTGCTATTTCAATTAATGAAGTAGCGATAGGTGTTGGTACGCCCAATGATTTTCCAAGTGCTTCCAACATGACTAAACCTTGAGGAACATCTTCTGAGATATATCTAGAATCTACTGTTGTTGGTCCTTTAGCTCTTGTTGGCATGCTAGCATAGTTAAAGAAACTTTCCTTCGCATCAAGATTATCGTCTAAAGTATTTCTAAATTTAGCCATCTCAACATATGAAACTCTCTCGAAACCTAAGTGTTCTATAACGTCCATTTTTTCAGAGTCTAATGCTTCTAATATCTTCCATACTGATGGTGTAAATACTTCGTGGTACATAACGTAATCACCATTAGTTTTTTCTATTCTTGGTATACTCATGATGGCTCCAACTGTGTGAACTATTAAGTTTGGATTGTGAAGTGCTGCTTCAACAACTGAATTAAAGTATGCAAATGGAAGATCTAATTCACTTAGAACTTCTTTAACTTGTTCTTTTCTACTTGAAGGATATACCCCCAATGGATTTCTGACATTTCTAAATCCAACTTTTATTAATCCAGGCTCCATAATACGGCAGTCAATAAATGAGCTTGTCGCTTCAACAACTGTCAGATCCTTATCTCCTGCATGCTTTAATACATAGGCTGTTGAGAAATAGCCTGGGTTGATTATCAATATTTGACTTTCGTTAATATGTGGTAAAAGTCTCTCTAATACTGATTCATGATAATTAGTTTGTACATAAAGAATAACTACTTTTGCATCTTCAACTTCTGATAAGTCTCTTGTGACATGAGCAATATTCGCTGTTTTCATTTCACCAAAATCGTTCAATGTCATCTTTCCATTATTTTCCAACAAATAGTTAAAATTCTTATCATGCATAGAATTTGACGTTTTAACCAATGTTACTTCATGTCCTTTATATGATAGGTCAGTGGCAACTGCACAACCAGCGTTACCTGCACCAACTATAGCTACTTTCATCTTGCCTCCTCAATTTTGTGCATATTTTAATTTTTTATCTACAAAAACTTCTTGCAATACATCGTCTGTCAAATCACCGAATGTTGGTCCGAATGTAATTTGATTCGCACCTGGACATACATTGTATTCGATAAATACCGGATTATTGTTTATGTCCACTGAGAAGTCCCAACCAATTAGCTTAAAATGAGCCAATTTAGCATGTTCTTCTTTGATTATTGAAATTATTTTTTCATATTGTGGTACGACTATATCTTTAAATTTAATACCGTGTTGATTTTCGCTTACCCACTCTGCTTTTCTATTTACGCCTTTTTCTACTAGGCTTCCATCTTCTTTAATAGGACAAGCAAATCCACCGGCACCGATATTGTCTACCTTTGAATCACTCGCTCCCATCCTCAAAATAGAAGATAGTATATGAACTTCTCCATTAAATAGGAAAGATACAATCCTAACTGTATTAAGTGAAGATTCATTTAACTCTGATAAGGTTGGATGTTGCTTTACTCCTGCTTGAATAATGAAGTTAGCCTTCATATCATCCATAGCTTTTTTAATATCTTGTTCGCTAAATTTTCCTGGAGTGAAGAAGCTTATAAGTCTTCCTTCCCCACTGTCTATCGATGGCTTAATTAAAAACTCTTCTCCGTAATTCATACAGATTTGTACCGCTTTATTTTCATCTATAATATTCATATCTTTATCGTATAAAACTGATGCAATATTTTTTACAAGAGTTTCCGGTCTAACTAGATTCCTGAAAAACACGTCGTGTTGACATTTATCTTCGCCGAATCTTCTAAATTGTGTATTGCTAAAATAGGGAACGATAACGCCATACCATAGGTCATCTGGTATATATCTTGGATCAACTTTTTGCTCTCTATCCGAAAAAATTTTATACCACATTTTTTTAGGTTTAAGGCCATATTTTTGCCAATATGGAACTACAATATTATCGTATTCGTCACCTAAATCATATCCACCGTTCATCCTTTTAAGTCTTAACTTAGCGCTTTTTCTGTATTGTTTCATTCTATACCAAGACTCCGCTTTCAGAGTCAAGTTATCTAACGTTTTTCTAACGCCACTTCTCATATCATACCTGCTTAATTTTTATCTCGCTATACTTCATCATATAGCCATTCTCTTTATAATTGCCAATCATCTTTTCATTTGCTTTACCTTGCAAATTGCTAACTATCAATTTCATATGGTCAACCCCACACTCGTATGCGTGGGGATATCCTCCTCCAAATCTTGGATTAACTTCTGAGATATAGTAATCTCCATCTATATCGAATACATCAATATCAATTTGACCTTTAAAACCAATTTCCTTTACGAATTTTTCAATAAGTGCAAATAACTTTTCGTCTTTA
>JAAYFG010000032.1 GCA_012728335.1 Tissierellia bacterium
CAGTACCCTTTCAAGGGTATGTAAAAGTGGCAAAGGCATAGAGGTTTGAACGAATGTGAAAACCAGCGCCTTGAGACGCTGGTCGGTAACACGCCCTTATAGGGCGGAACAAACCACCCGTTTGACGGGTGGTCATGATTTTACTATCTATTTAACTTTTGTCCAAGTTTCAACTTCATCTTTATTTAGCCTATAAGAATCATGTGCATTAGATGCATCCATAACATCTGCATAGTACCAAGTATTTGAGTTGATATCGGAGAAAGATTTTAATTGAGATTGTAAGTGAACAAATGAACTGTTTTCAGAAATTCTGCCAAAAGCTGAATTCAAAATTGTAACAGCTTCTGCTCTAGTGATTTCTGCATTAGGTTTAAATGTTCCATTAGGATATCCTTTTACAACCTTATTTCCATTTAATATTGCAATAGCGTCTTTTGCCCAGTGATCTTCAGTATCTGCAAAAGGTCTTGAACTCTTATTATCAGTTAGATAACCAGAAATCATTTGTGCAAACTCTGCTCTTGTAATAGCTTCGTTAGGTCTAAATGTTCCATCTGGGTATCCTTTAATTAGGTTTTTACCAGCTACGAAGTTTAGAGCTTCAGAGAACCATTTGTTATTAGAATCTGAGAAATTAGTTTGTTTACTAGTTCCATAGTTTTCTTAACCTTTGATTAGTCTAGCAAACATTGTAACAGCTTCAGCTCTAGTCATGTTTGAATTAGGTTTAAAAGTTCCATCTGGATAGCCTTTAATATAGGCAATTCTAGATAATTGTTCTAATTTTTCATCATCTGTTGAAGTTCCTGCAATATAGAATCTTAAATACTTATCGTTGTAAATCTTTCTATCAGTAGAAATACTGAAATATCCATCTCTATCAGTAGTTCCATTACCTACTGAACTGCCATCGTAGTAAACATAAACTCTAGTGTTTTTATAATTAGTATATCCAGTTACTCTATAACCGTCATTAGAAACTCTAATACTAGTTGGATAAATTTCTTTATCTATAGAATCTGTTGATCTAGAGCCGATATAGAATCTTAAATCACTGTCATTATAGACTTTTCTATCAGTAGAGAAATTGAAGTATCCATCACTGTCAGTGTATCCATTGCCTACAGCTCTTCCGTCATAATAAGCATAAACTCTAGTATTTCTGTAATTAGTATAACCACTTACCTTGTAACCGTCATTAGAAACTCTAATACTAGTTGGATAGATTTCTCTTTCTCTATAATAGTCATCATCGTCCCAATCAGACCAGTTGCGTCCAAAAGTGTATTCTTCTGAATTGGTATATCCTGATAGTTTTGCTAATAGATAGTCATATCTGTAAACATTTCTAACATAGATTTCAAAGTATCCGTCTTTATCTGCTTCATCTGAAGCGTATGCACTTGAACCATCTTCTCTATAAAAGTAAACAGTCGCATAAGGTACATTTACTTTACCTTTAATGTAATTGCCGCTTCTATAAACATTAGTTATTTCAAGTTTGATTATAGTCGGTGTAACTGCATTTATTGCATTGATTATTTTAGTTTTTTCCGTATTTACCTTTGCAATAGTATCTTGTGCATCTATTGTAGTTTTACCATTTTTTGCTAATTCGTCAACACTATTTTTAGCTTTAGTTTTTTCTGAGCTACTTACATTAGTAAGTTTATCTATAGCATCTTTTTTAGCTATTGCAGCAGCATCAATTTCAGCCTTAGCATTGTTTTTAACAGTGTCTAAATCAGCTTCAGGAAGTTTGATTTCATCTATAGCTTTTATGCCGTTAGTTCTAGCAGTATCTACTTCAGTAATTGTCGTAGCATTATCAATATCAGTCTTAGCTTTTGTTACAGCAGCATCTACTTTAGCTTTAGCAGTTTTAATATCATCTGCTTTAGCACCGTCAACTCCGTCTATAGAATCCTTTTTATTTTTGGCAGTAGCATCAATTTCAGCTTTAGCATTATTTTTAACAGTATCTAAATCAGCTTCAGGAAGTTTGATTTCATCTATAGCTTTTATACCTTCATTTTTAGCTTCTTCAACCTTTTCTATAGAGTCAGCATTATCAATCTCAGCCTTAGCATTTGTTACAGCAGTATTTACTTCAGCTTTAGCATTATTTTTAGCATTATCTGAAACGTCAGTAAGTTTGTCTATAGCATCGTTTTTAGCTTTAGCAGTAGCTTCAATTTCAGCTTTAGCATTGGTTTTCGCTGCAGCTAATTCTTTTTCTGGTGTAGCTTCTGTTCTATTCTCAGCTTTTGGTTCTATTTCGGTTGGTTCACTTGGAACAGCAACAGTAGTTTCTTCTACTTCTTCATCAGAAGGTGGAGCTTGTGGTTCAATTCCAACTACTGGATTATTTTCTACTCCATTATCTTCTTCTGCAAATACGCCATATGGCATAATACTAAGTATCATTACTAGTGCCAATACCAATGACACTATCTTATTCGTTTTCTTCATTATTTAGACCTCCTCTAAAATATAATATTCACTTATCCCTATAGTGATACCCTAGAAAAAACACAATATTCAATATTTGTCAAATTTTATACAAATCTTTGATATTGATTTGACGTCTTAGAAATACAAAAAGTGCACATAAAACTAGTTAAGGAACTAATTCTAAGTGCACCAATTTATTATTTGATAACTAAAACTGATTTGTTGGAAGAGTTAAGTACTTTATTTGAAACGCTTCCAAGTAATGTTCTGGAAAATGCACCTAGTCCACGACTACCAATGACAATAAGACCAATATCTTTGTCTTCTGCATACTTTATGATTTCCTTTGCTACATTACCTAATAGGTATTCCGAATGTAATTCATACTCATAAGGAGAGATTCTTGCTACGGCATTGTTTAAGATTTCCTTAATCATCTCCATAGAGCCCTCTTGTATCTGTGCCGAATAAGTATAAGCAGTAGGGACTTGCTTAACAATGTTGATTTCTTGAATCACAGATAAGATATAAATTTCCGATTGGAACTTCTCACCAATTTTCTTAGCGGCATCTAGTGCTCTCAATGAACATTCTGAACCGTCAATAGGAACTAAAATTTTATTAAACATATAATCAACTCCTTTATGTATTTCTATATTATCTTTGTACCCACTTTTAAGTATTTTATCTAATCTTTTACAAATTTCATAGATAACTGCTTCGTTGTACTTGTTAGGAATTAAATATTCTAGTACAATAGAAATAGTGATTGATAAATTTAAAATATTACAGAAAGGTGGAAAACTATTGGATCAAGATCAAAGAGACTACGAAAAGATTAAAATGGAAAAAGAAGACATAATTAAGAAACTTGACGAAAGAGACTATAAGAGTCTAAAAAAGTATTTAATCGAAACCAATGAAGCTGACCTTGCTGAAATAATTGAAGAAATAGATAGCAAAGAATACGCACTTATTATCTTTAGAATGTTGCCAAAAGAATTTGCAGTAGATGTTTTCAGCTACTTAGATGTAGACACTCAAGTTGATATTGCAAGTGCAGTATCAGAAGTTGAATTGAAGCATATTGTTGATGAATTGTACTTTGACGACATGATTGACTTATTGGAAGAGATGCCGGTTGAATTTGTTGACAAAGTTCTTGAGTTTGTAACTCCTGAGAAGAGAAAACTTGTAAATGAGTTCTTGAAATATCCTGAATACTCTGCAGGAAGTATAATGACTATTGAGTATGTAAGCCTCAATAAGAATTTCACTGTAAGAGAAGCAATGGACTATATAAGAAAAGTAGGTCTTTCTAAAGAGACGATATACACTTGTTATGTAACTACTAATACCAAGAAGCTTATAGGTATAGTTTCGCTTAGAAAACTAGTTACATCAAATCCTGATGAAAAAATTGTGGATTTAATGGAAGAAGATATGATTTATATCAATACCAATGATGACCAAGAAGATGTTGCTGATAAATTTAAGCGATATGGATTCTTGGCTATGCCTGTTGTAGATGCTCAAATGAGACTAGTAGGTATTATCACAGTAGACGATATTATCGATGTTATGGAAGACGAGGCTACAGAAGACTTCCAAAAAATGGCTGCAATGACTCCTACAGATGAAAGCTATCTAGACACAAGTGTGTTTACCCTTGCTAGACACAGACTTCCATGGCTACTAATACTTATGGTGACTGCGACATTAACAGGTGGAATTATTAAAAAGTATGACGATTTATTGGGTAAGTTTCTAATACTTAGCACTTTTATACCTATGCTTACTGACACAGGAGGAAACGCAGGTAGTCAAAGTTCAACACTTGTTATACGTGGACTTGCAACAGGGGACATAAAAGTAAGCGACTTTTTTAAAGTAGTGTTTAAAGAGTTTAGAATAAGTTTAATTTGTGGTATTACATTGGCTTTTATAAACTTTTTAAGACTTGTATTCATATCAGGCGAATCGGTACTTATTTCACTTACTGTTTGTACAACATTGATATTTACAGTAATGATGTCAAAAGTACTAGGAGGAGTCCTACCTATTGCAGCAAAGAAAATGAATTTTGACCCTGCAATAATGGCTGGACCACTAATCACTACTGTTGTTGATACTATGAGTTTGGCAATTTACTTTAGAGTAGCATCATTATTATTGTTCTAATTATCATTAAAAAATTTGACGTAAAGGTTGGAAATAAAAATTTATGTGGTTTATTTATGCACTAATAACGACACTTGCATGGGGAACGACAGACTTATTTTATAAAATAGGCGCCGAGGAAGAAGATTCACATAGCCATTTGAAGACTGCAATTATGGTCGGTCTGGTTATGGGAACTCATGCATTTTATTTATTGTTAACTAAGAATTTGAATTACAATTTCTATAATATCATAGTATATTTACCAGTTTCTCTAATGTATATACTATCTATGACAGTTGGATATTATGGAATTAGGTACTTAGAGATATCAATAGCCTCTCCTATACAAAATACTTCAGGTGCGATAGTCTCAATTCTGTCTTTTATTATTTTAGGACAAAAGATGACGACTCTTTCGACTATTGGAGTTATTATAATATGTATAAGCGTAGTGGCGCTTGGTGTTTTAGAAAAAAAGAAGCAAGATGAGTATGAGTTGAAATATGATAAAAAGTATAAAATAGGTTTTATGGCATTTTTAATGCCGATACTTTATTGTATTATTGATGCGTTAGGCACTTTCTTTGACGCATATTATTTAGATGATTTTAGTAAGACGCCATTGATTGGGACTACAGAAGAAACATTTGAAAACATTGCTAATGTTTCTTATGAGCTGACATTTCTTATATTTGCAATAGTATTACTATTTTATTTGACAGTAGTTAAAAAAGAGAAATTCGTGCTAAAACAACAAAAAAGCAGATTATTTGCATCACTTTTTGAAACTTTTGGACAGTCAACATATGTATTTGCCATGAGTGGACATGGAATAGTTGCTGCTCCAATGATTGCAGCGTATTCTATAGTTTCAGTAATTCTTTCAAGGATTTTCATAAAAGAAAAACTTACTAAGAGTCAGTATTTTGTAGTAGCAATGGTTATTTTAGGTATTATTATTTTAGGTATAGCAGAGGGAATGTCATAAGTAACTGCCTAAGGGGGAGATTAATTGATATTTCAGTTTGAGCACACTGTTCCATATTTTGCCGTTGATGAAAATTTGAAGATGAAGGAAACATATGTCTTCGATCTTTTACTAGAGGTAGCAAATAGGCATGGACAGTTTGTAAACAGAGGAGTAAAAGAATTAATCGGGTCAAATATGACTTGGATGATGTATAAGTGGAGAATTAAATTTGTTAGAAGACCTAGTGCTACTGAGAAGATAAGTATTAGAACGTGGCCTTCTACTTTTCAGAAGATAAAAGCATCTAGAGAGTACGAGCTGGTAGATGAAAATGGGGAAGTACTAGTTTATGGAAGCAGTATATGGGTTTTGATAGATTTGGAAAAAGGGAAACCTATGATGATTCCAGATGATTTTAGGGAAACATTTGGGCTAGAAAAAGATGCAAAAGCGTTTTTTAGAAACTTTGATAAGTTCAGATATGATGTAGAGAGTTCAAGTGTAGAAACATTTAAAGTAAGACGTTCAGATATTGATATGAATCACCATGTAAATAGCGTAAATTACTTGGAATGGATGCTAGAAACCGTTGAGCCTAGTGGTAAAAATCTAGATGAAATAGAAATTTACTATGTAAACCAAGCTAAGTACGGAGATATTATAAGTTCTGAATTAGCATCTATAGAAGAATCTGAAGAAGAAGATATCTATATTCATAGAATTTATGTTAAAGGTGAAGAAGAAGTATATACCTATGGAAAATCAACTTGGAGGAAATGAAGATGGAAATCATTATGAAGCCTAAAAAGAGAATTGCCCTTATAGCTCACGACAATATGAAAGATGAAATGCTTGAATTTGTAAGGGATAATGAAGATATACTTAAACAACATGAATTATGTGGAACTGGAACTACTGCAAGTATCATCAGAGATAGAGTAGGGCTTGAAGTAAAGAGATACAAATCAGGACCAATGGGTGGAGATGTTCAAATTAGTGGGCTTATAGCAGAGGGAGATATAGATATTGTAATATTTTTTTGGGACCCGTTGTCTGCTCAGCCACACGACCCAGATATAAGAGCATTACTTAGAATCGCAGTGTTATACGATGTTCCAATAGCGACTAATAGGTCGACTGCATACTTCATTTTGAATTCAAAATTCATAAACTCCGAGTTTAGAAGAGATGTTGTTGATCATAGTGAATTAATGTCAAAGCGAAAAGAAGAGTTTGAAAAACTAAAATAAAGAATTATGAAAAGTACTTGAAAAGAACTCGTTATAGTGTTATTATTAAAGAGTACTTTAATTCAACTGAATAAACACAGTAGTAAATTTCTTTTTTGCATTACCTTTATCTTTGCCATGAGGAAATTTTATTATCAAGATGTTTTACAGTATTAAAGAAATAAAATTTTCGGAGGTATTATATTATGAACGGTACAGTTAAATGGTTTAACGCAGAAAAAGGTTACGGATTTATTACTACAGAAGAAGGACAAGACGTTTTCGCACACTTCTCACAAATTCAAAAAGACGGCTTCAAAACTTTAGAAGAAGGTCAAGAAGTTTCTTTCGAAGTTGTTGACGGAGAAAAAGGACAACAAGCAGAAAACATCGAAGTTCTTTAATAAAGACTAACTGAACCTCTTAGAGAAATCTAAGAGGTTTTTTGTAATGGGAGGAAAATATGAGCGAAGTAAAGATAGTAGCAAAAGTAGAAGGCAAAGAAATAACTGAGGAAGATGTATTACACTTTTTAAATGAAATCGGACCAGAAGTTGCAATGCAATTCCAATCAGAAGAAGGAATAAAGAAAATCGTTGAAGAAATGGTTAATCAAGAATTGTTATTACTAGATGCTAAAGCAAATGAATTCCACAAAGAAGAAGAATTCAGAACAGTAATGGATAAAACTGAAGAAAACCTTTTAAAAAGCTATGCTTTCCAAAAAGTTATTGGAGATGAAACCGTAACAGAAGATGAAATCAATAGCTATTTTGAAACTTTTAAAGGACATTTTGCAAAAGATTCAGCAGATGCAAGCCATATTTTAGTGGATACAGAAGAAGAAGCTAAAAACATCCTTGAAGAAATCAAAGGTGGATTGGAATTTGGAGAAGCTGCAATGAAATATTCTAACTGTCCTTCTAAAGAAAATGGAGGACGTTTAGGAGAATTTCAAAGAGGAATGATGGTTCCAGAATTTGAAGAAGAAGCATTCACTATGGAAATCGGAACTATTTCAGAACCAGTAAAAACTCAATTTGGTTACCATATAATCCAATTAAACAATAGAAATTCTTCTGACGAAGTTAAACTAGAAAGTGTTTATGAAGATGTAAAAATGGAAGCTTTGAGAATCAAACAACAAAATGCATATGTTGCTAAACTTGAAGATTTGAAATCTAAATACAACACTGAAGTTCTTTAATTAAATAGGTGATTTAAATGAAGAAAAAGGATTCCTTAATGGAAAATATCAAGGAACACTTTTCCAGAGATTTGCTTACACCAGAGGAAAGAGAATTATTAGAAGGCAAACTTTCAGAAATAGATAGGATTAATTCTGAGAGAGAAGCTAATAATTTGACAGATGAAGAATATCAGGAGTTACTTGATAAGATAAAGTTGTAAAAAAAGCCACTATGAGACATGTCTCATAGTGGTTTTATTTGAATTCAACTATATCGTTTGGAAGATTATCTTTAAGGATTTCAACTATTGCATTGAATTCATGCCTGTCAAATATCATTTTCTTTTCAAATGTTGTTGTAATAGTAACTTCTATATCTTCATCACACACAATTTCCACGGCATTGATTTTTTTCCAAGGTATGAAAGTAGGTATAATACTTGATTCTAGATATACAAATCCCATCGAACTGATACCAGATATATTAACGAATAAAAATATAATTATAGATGCCATTGCACCTAGACAGTAGTCAATCCAAGTGTAACCGAATAAAAATATAAACATAAGTATTATGAAAATCGCAGTAAGACTTATATAAAATCTTGATTTTGATAGTTTCACTGGGACTTGTAATTCCCTTAAATGTCTAATTTGATATATGATTATTCCGACAAAAACTAATAATAGGATGATACTTAGTATTTTCATTTGATAAACCCCTTATTGATATTTAAACTAATAAACTGACTACTAATAAATAGTCAGAATTACTTGATTTAGTGCAATAATATCTATAATAA
>JAAYFG010000033.1 GCA_012728335.1 Tissierellia bacterium
CAGTACCCTTTCAAGGGTATGTAAAAGTGGCAAAGGCATAGAGGTTTGAACGAATGTGAAAACCAGCGCCTTGAGACGCTGGTCGGTAACACGCCCTTATAGGGCGGAACAAACCACCCGTTTGACGGGTGGTCATGATTTGTCCTTATTATTTTTTATTACAGCGATTACCCCATATCCAACTAATGCTATTCCAGCTAATATTGCCACATATGGTGTAATTGACTTTGGAAGTATATTTGCAACAGTTAATAGAAATACTAAAAGGGCTATTCCTATTAGTGACTTTTCAATTTTTTTCAATTCTGGGTCATTAAAAATATTCTTTTTCATTTTATTACCTCTCTTATATATAATTAAATCAAAAATAGGGTAATAATGCAATGAAAAACAATTTAATATTGTAAAAGCCATGGTCTTTATTTATAATTGAATTAAATACGACTGGTATCCAAAAAGGAACTAGAGCGGGAGGAAAGAAAATGAGAAATGAAAAGACGAGAAAGATGGTAATTGTTGCACTATTGGGAGCGATTTCTATAATTTTGACTATTACTCCACTTGGATTTATTCCAATTGGCCCTACTAATGCAACTATAATGCACATTCCAGTCATCATTGGCGGGATAGTGGAGGGGCCTATTGTAGGTGGGATAGTTGGACTGATATTTGGACTTAACAGTATAGTTAATGCCATAATTAGACCTACTATAGTTTCATATGTAATGGTAAATCCATTAGTATCGGTGATTCCTAGAATCTTAATAGGAGTTGCAAGTGGTTATGTTTATATCGCAATGAATAAAATAGGTGACAAGAAAGCTATTGCTCTATCTAAAGGGCTACTGTTATTTTTACTTGGGATAACAGTATTTAATTTTGCCCAAAAACAGACATTAATACTCGGTTTGGCAATAGCAGTATTGATAGTATTGTTAATAGTACTATTTACGAAGATGGTGAAACTTGACTACTCTGTCGTAGTTTCTGCAATAACAGGCACTATGGTGAATAGTGTATTAGTATTGGGAATGATATACATTTTATATGCAGAAAGATATATGGCGAGTTTAGGTATGAGCGCAGATATGGGGAAGACAGTGTTGTTTGGTTTGATGTTCACTAATGGAATACCCGAAGCGATAATTGCAGTAATTATTTGTAGTGCTGTAGTTAGGGCGATAAAGAGAGTAGATAGGAGATAGTATAATATGTTATTAGCTATAGATGTCGGAAATACTAATATAGTATTTGGACTATTTGATGGAGACGATCTAGTAGGAAACTGGAGAGTTGCCACAGATAAGAACAAGACTAGCGATGAATATGGTATAGTCTTTGCAAATATCTTAAAGTACAATAATATGAATGAAAAAGATATAAACAGCATAATTATATCTTCAGTGGTACCACCACTTATGTTGACACTTTCAAATATGGTGAAAATGTACTTTAATGTTGAACCGTTGATAATTGGTCCTGGCGTTAAGACAGGAATGAATATAAAGTATGATAATCCAAAAGAAGTTGGCGCAGATAGAATTGTAAATGCCGTTGCTGGATATGAAAAATATGGGGGACCACTTATTATAATAGACATGGGAACTGCAATAACATTTTGCTATATAAGCGAAAAAGGTGACTATGAAGGTGGTTTAATATTGCCTGGTATTAATATATCTGCTGAGGCATTATTTCAAAGAACTGCAAAACTTCCAAAAGTGGAAATAGTAAAACCTAAATCAGTTGTGGGGAAAACTACTGTTGAAAGTATTCAATCTGGACTTTATCATGGATATGTGGGAATAATAGATCATATCATTGAAGAAATTGCAAAAGATGAAAATATCGATACTGAAAAGCTTAAAGTTGTTTCTACAGGTGGACTTGCTAAAATATTTACAGAAGATAGTAAATATGTGAATATAGTAGATGAATTGTTGACACTAGAAGGATTAAAAAGGATTTATGATAAGAATATATAAGGTGAAATATGTTAATAGGAAATTTAGAACTAGATAATAATGTATTTTTGGCGCCACTTGCTGGTTATACAGATCAAGCTTTTAGGCGAATGTGCAAAAAACATGGCGTTGGACTTATGTACACAGAGATGGTAAGTGCAAAGGCAATGTATTATGGAGATAAGAAGACGAAAAGTCTTCTATCTATTGCAAAGGAAGAAATGCCAGTAGGAATACAAATTTTTGGTTCAGACCCGTTCATAATGAGTAAAGTAGTTGATGAATATCTGAATACAGATGACAGAATTGCGCTAATAGATATAAATATGGGCTGTCCAGCACCTAAAATAGTAAAAAATGGAGATGGATCAGCATTACTTGAAAACCCAGAATTAGTTTATGACATAGTAAAAAGTATCGTGTCTATAACAGATAAGCCCGTCACTGCAAAAATAAGATTAGGTATTAGAGGCAATTTAAATTATATGAAAGTAGCGGAAAAAATTGAGCTGGCAGGTGGTTCAGCTTTAACGGTACATGGGAGAACTAGAGAAATGTATTATAGCGGTGAGAGTGATTGGGAGAAAATTGCTGAAGTCGCAAATCACTTAAGCATCCCAGTTATAGGTAACGGGGATATCGGCAGTGCAGAAAAAGGTATATATAGGCTACAAACTAGTAATTGTGCAGGAATATCAATTGGTAGAGGTGCTATTGGAAATCCGTTTATATTCAATCAAATAAAAGATGCATTAAATGGAAATGAAATAGTTGAGCCCACTATAAAAGAAGTTTTTGAGACTTTATATGAACACTATGAACTGACATGTGAGCTGAAAGGCGAAAAAGTGGGAGTAATGGAAATGAGGAAGCATATAAATCATTATTTAAAAGGTTTATATGGTGCAGCTGAAGTAAAAAACACTATTAATGGGCTTGATTCCATAGAAGAAGTATTAAAAGTCCTAAAGGAATATGAGAAAAGACTTGACAAACAGCAAGTATTTGTGTAAAATACAGTGGAAAATAAAGAGATTAAGATAAGGCTTTAGAGCCTTTCTTTTTTATATTTTAAAGGGAAATTGCGCATTTTTATTATTAGTATTATTGAAAACGATAGCAGTTATGCCATAAAGGAGAGTAAGAAAATGGTAGAAAAGGACGTATTTTATACGAAAGAAGGCTTACTTAAAGCTGAAGAAGAATTAGACTATTTAAAAAGTGTAAGACGTAGAGAAGTTGCAGAAAGAATAAAGACAGCTTTAGACTACGGTGATCTAAGTGAAAACGCTGAGTATGATCAAGCAAAAAATGAACAAGCTCAATTAGAAGAAAAAATTGCAAAGCAAGAAATGATGCTTAGAAATGCAAAAGTTATAGATGAAGATGAATTGAGTACAGATATAGTTAATGTTGGATCAACAGTTAAAGTGATGAATTTAGAGTATAAAGAAGAAGAAGAATTCACAATAGTTGGTTCAGCTGAAGCAGATCCATTTAATGGCAAAATATCTAATGAATCTCCAGTTGGAAGTGCACTGATAGGTAAAAACTTAAATGAAGTAGTAGATGTGGAAGTTCCAAGTGGAGTGATAAAATACGAAATTTTATCAATAGCATAATAAACGAAACGGAGTGAGAATATGAGTTCACAAGAACAAGAACTTAATGAAATTCTTCAACTGAGAAGAAATAAATTAGATGAGATGATAGAAAATGGTAAAAATCCGTTTTTAGAAGATAAATATGATGTAACAGATTATAGTTTAGATATAAAAGATAATTTTGAAAGCAAAGAAGAAACAGAAGTTGCTGTAGCTGGAAGAATAATGTCAAAAAGAGGACATGGAAAAGTAACTTTCTTTGATTTGCAGGACTCTAAAGGCAGAATTCAAATATTTGCAAAATCAAATGCAATAGGCGAAGAAGCATATGCCGATTTAAAGACATATGATATTGGAGATATTGTAGGAGTGAAAGGAGAAGTCTTTCAAACTAACGCAGGTGAAATCTCTATTAGAGCAAAAGAAGTAACTATACTGTCTAAATCACTACAAATACTTCCAGAAAAATATCATGGTCTTAAAGATGTAGATTTGAGATATAGACAAAGATATGTGGACTTAATCGTAAATCCGGAAATCAAAGATGTATTTATACTTAGAACGAAAATATTAAAAGCGATTAGAGAGTTTTTTGATGATAGAGGATTTTTAGAAGTTGAGACTCCAATACTTGGAACTGTTGCAGGTGGAGCTAATGCAAGACCGTTTTTGACTCATCACAACACTTTAGGAATAGATATGCAACTTAGAATTGCAAATGAGCTATTCTTAAAAAGACTAATAGTAGGTGGATTCGATAAGGTTTATGAAATGGGTAAAATGTTTAGAAATGAGGGGATGAGCCAAAAACATAATCCTGAATTTACCAATATAGAGTTATATCAAGCATATGCGAACTATGAAGATATGATGGTTCTTACAGAAGAACTATTTGCATATGTAGCTAATAAAGTACTTGGAAGTACAAAGATAAATTATCAAGGACAAGACTTAGACTTAACTCCTCCGTGGAGAAGATTGAATATGGAAGATGCGGTTAAAGAATTTGTTGGAGTAGATTTTTCAAAGATTGATACTGATGAAGAAGCAATCGCAATAGGAAAAGAAAAAGGTCTTAAAATTGAAACTGGTTGGACAAGAGGACATATCATAAATGAATTATTTGAAGAGTTTTGCGAAGATAAGCTTATACAACCAACATTCATAATTGGTCATCCAGTTGAAGTTTCACCACTTTCAAAAAGAAATAAGCTAGATCCTAGAAAAACAGACAGATTTGAAGCATTTATAAATAAATGGGAATTTGCCAATGCATTCTCTGAGCTGAATGATCCAATAGATCAAAAACAGAGATTTGAAGCGCAAGTAGAAGCACAACAAGCGGGAGATCAAGAAGCTCACCCTATGGACACTGACTTCATAAATGCAATAGAGGTAGGTTTACCACCAACAGGTGGAGTCGGAATAGGTGTTGATAGAATGATAATGTTGTTAACAGATCAAGCTAGTATAAGAGACATACTATTCTTCCCAACGATGAAACCATTTAATGAGAATGAAGAAGTAGTAGAAGAAACAGAAGAATCAAAATAAAATTGATATATAAAACAGCTCTTTACATTGAAAAATAGAGCTGTTTTTTTATTATCACAGATTATTTACAAAAGTTGATGATTATATCTTGAAAAGAATAATAATCAATGCTATAATTAGTAATTAGCTGCACAAAGTAGCTAGAAAAATGATTGTAAGAAATAATCTAAAATCATATTGACAAGTTTTGAATATAATGTTATTATATAAAAGTTGTCAGA
>JAAYFG010000034.1 GCA_012728335.1 Tissierellia bacterium
ATATTTTGAAAAAAGTGATTGGGACCATAGGTTTTAATCATATTGATGTCTACAAATTTATAGTAAAGAAATAAATCAATGATGAAATTGATTAATAATACGCCTACCATCCATAGGGCTATGTTGGAATTTAAAGGTGTGTTTCCAAAACCTCTTGGATTGAAATTTGATAGTTGTGATTTATAGCGATTATATATAAAACCACCTGCCAATAAAATATATATTATGGCAGAAATGACTATTCCCATATTGCTTTGAAATTGATAGATTAGTCTTTTAAATAAAAAAATCATGACAAATCCTATAAAGTATGCTATTTTCTCAAATGTATTCTTAATATTTATATTAGTTGTACCGTCAGACACTGTCTTCACATCCTTTATTTGTATTTGATTAGTTATAATATAGATAGTTACTCTAGGGTAACTGTCTTAGTATATTGAATAAGAGGGTATTCTCCATCGTGTGCCATTCCTGAATAGCTATTGGACATCTTTCTTGGTTCGCACACTCTAGTGGCTCCTGAGTCAAATAAAAGCTTAGATAAAAAGAGTCTGTCTTTTTCAGAACAAATTAGTCCTACAGTTTGTAAGTAGTTTTTGTATTTTTTAAGCTCATATAATAGTCTATCTCTTTTAAGGGGCTTAATCCAAGGGTTTCTAAACATTTTGGAATTCATGAGATTGCTGTCTGAATATGCAAAAACATTGGAATTCATTCCTTTAAATACTTTTGAATCACTATTAATCGACTGTATTATTTCTGTTTGAACCCCAATAGATATTTGAGCTTCTAAGTTTATATTATAGTTTGAAGGATAGTCTTTGCTTACTCTATCCAGTATAACTGCAAACTTTTCCGCGAAATCCAACACTTTTTCGTAGTCTTCAGTGTCTATGCAAATTCCTTGAGGTGAATTGCAGAACAATTGATTAGTCTGACAGATTTCAGTTGCGATTAATTCTAAATCACTATCGACGACATGCTCTAAATCAATATAGACAAAACTGATTTTATGTCCCCATTCAATTATTTTAGTATTAGGTTTCGCCATTTGTCTAACGGCTTTTACTACTTCGTTTCCACCCCATATCACTATTCCATCGGAGACATCAGCCATTTTTTCTATTAGCTTAGTTTCTTCAGAAGGAAAATCAAATACGTATATATATTGACGTAAAGCAGGTTCAATTTCCATCAATTTCAAAAGAATCAATTCAGATAGATCATTATCATTACTTGTTGGCATCTTTAATATATTTATATTTCCGGTTAAAAGACCTTCTATGACGCTAAAGACTGGAAGTCCATCGGTATTGCCAGCTACTATATGCAAAAGTACCCCTAAAGGATACAGAGATTCGGAAACTGTGTCGTATCTAATTGGAGAAATGTCTTCCATTTCATAAAGAACTTTATTTCCAAGCTCTCGCTTGATTTTTTCTGTTAGATATTCTCTACTTAACATGAATTTTACTGTTTCATAATAATTGTCTATTTTGTAATCTTCAATATCGTACTGTTTTATCAGATGTAGATAATCTTCTTTAACCAATGAATTAGACAATTTATCACAAGCGTTTATAACCAACTCTATATCTAATTTATTGCCATTTAGAGTATCGACTATATAGTCATATAAAACGTCTAGTTCGGCTGTACTATCATCTCTGCTCATTATTTTTCCATTTACTATATTCATATTTATCACCTATAATTCCACAGACTGTTCAACACAAGTTTTTATTCCGTCAATTCCAACTCTATTGGAAATCTTAAAGTAGGGAGATTTAATTCCACAATCGCAATTATCGTTCATATATGCAATATCATCTGTCATTATGCTAATTAGTGGCATACTTTCAACTAGTGGAGTAATGAAACTCAACAATCCCAAATTTCCATATTCAACTGGTTCTAGTGTCTTTGGATTTCTAATTATGACTTTGCTATGTATGGGTTGGTGAAAATTTCCATTTTTACATGCTGTATATGCTATGGGATGTTCCACTGCACTAAAAAATTCATTTATATTATCTTTTTCGATTCCTAAAACCTCATATATTAACTGGTAAAACTCATCTTTATCTATTTCAATATTAGAAAATTGTTTCCAACCTCCACCCATAATCACTTTAGAGCGACTATTGAGTTTTAGTTTGATACCATTTGATTTAAGCTCCTTAACGAGCATATATATGTATCCTGGAAATCCAACTAATCTAACGGGAAATGGTTGTGTGGAATATTTCTCGATGGATTTTATAATCCCATCAATATTGATTTCATATTTACCGTCTTTGAATATAAGCGCATATGTACGACTGATTGCAGGTGCTAATTTAGTTGTGTTATAAGCAGACTTAACAGCTCCCATGGTATTTGAACCATGAGGCTCATATCCTAAAATCAAATAATTGGTGGGAATTGGAGAGAATAATTTCTTATCTCTAAACGCATTATATGCAGCTCTAAGTCCGTAATAAATGCTTTTTGAATCAAATCCAACTTCACTGCTATTACCAGATGTTCCAGAAGAGTTCAATATCCATTTCAAATCTTCTCTTTCCATTGAATACATTGTATTTGACTTGAAATATAGTGTAGGTATCACTGGTATTTTATATAAGTCGTCTATATTTGCTAAATCACTGGTGGAAAAACCTTCTGACTGTAAATAGTTTCTATAGGTTTCATTGTTTTCAATATGGTAATCAAGATTTGCAATTACAGTTTCTAGAAATATTTTATCCCAGCTGTCCATATCATATAGTTTAAAATTGGAAAACAGTTTTTTACGATAATCCATAGTATCACCTGACTACATTATATAATAGATTTCAGGTTTTACAAAGTTAGTAATATCAACTGGTTTTAAAATGTGAATTAGAAATCAATATATAGGGTAGAAAATAATTAGATGGACGAAATAACTGTCTTTGATTAGTTTTTACTCTATTAATACCAAGATTTTACAAAGACTTTTCATTTTCAATGTGCTTGTAGTGATATAATTTATATGAATCTTATTGTGAGGGTGATTGAATGAATATAAATGATAGTATTAAAAATAGACATTCTGTTAGGAAGTATACTGAGAAAAAGATTGAGGGAGAAGTTTTAGAGAGTCTGAATAACAAAATAGATGAAATAAACACTGAAAGTGGACTGAATATACAATTGGTAACTGATGAACCAAAGGCTTTTCAAAGTTCTTTGGCAAAGTATGGCAAGTTTTCTGGAGTTAATAACTATATTGTATTGATTGGAAAGAAAGGTAGATACTTAAGCGAAACTTGCGGCTATTACGGTCAAAAATTAGTTCTATATGCTCAGTCACTAGGTTTGAATACTTGCTGGGTTGCGCTTACTTATAACAAAGTAGATGGAGCTTATAGAGTTGCATCAGATGAGAAATTGGCGTGCGTAATTGCCATAGGCTATGGAGAAAATCACGGTACTAAAAGTAATAGTAAATCGGTTTCTGATGTGATTGATGGATCGGTTGACGAAATGCCAGAGTGGTTTTTAGATGGAGTTGAAAGTGCACTTTTAGCACCAACTGCTGTAAATCAACAGAAATTCAAAATAAAATTAGTAGATGAGAATGAAGTCGATATTCAGCCTGGATTAGGATTTTATACTAATATAGATTTGGGGATAGTAAAATATCATTTTGAAGTGGGAGCAGGCTCATGTAATTTTGAATGGGCATAGTCAAAATATCATTGATATCAAATGAATATTTGACAAAGGTTATTTTTCATTATATAATATATAAGTTGTTAGCACCGGTAAGTAAGGCTAATATAAGGATATGGGTTGCTGCCGCGAAGTAGTGGAGACACTATTAGATGGTATGAACAGATTTTGTCGAATCAAGGCTTAATTTAATGCAATTTCACGCCTTATAAAGTTAAAGCTCAAACGGTAGTGAATTTTTTTGTGTTCAAACTTCACGTTCCGTTTTGGTGCGTGGAGTTTTTTTATTTTTCGAAAGGGAGTGAATCATATGGAAGATCCGGATACGGACGGTTTATGCAAACAGAATAATATTTTGAATATGATTCGCTTTGAATACATAAAAGCTTAATCATATTCGTAGACAGGAGTGATTAAGTTGAACAATGAAAACAAAATTAAGAGAGAAGAGATAATCTTACAAAGCAATAAAATGTCTCATCGTGACAAAATCAATGAAAGATTGACCTTCTCTGCAAAAAATGAGCCTGAAGAAATCTTTGAAGTATTAGAAACTACTGGCTCAGGTAAAACAGAAGAACAAGTAATTGCAGCTAGAGAAAAATATGGTCTAAACAAGGTTGAACATAAAAGCAAAGACAGTACACTTAAGAGATTATTTGATTCCTTTATTAATCCATTTACAGTAATTCTTATAGTATTGGCAATAGTGTCTGCTTTTACCGATATAATAATGGCTCCAGTAGGAGATAAAGACTATACTGCAGTGATAATAATAACTTCAATGGTAGTTATTTCAGGAGCACTTAGATTTATTCAAGAGACAAGAAGTGGTAACTCAGCTGAAAAACTATTGGAAATGATAGAAACGACAACGAATATTGAAAGACGTGAAGAGGGAAGAGAAGAAATTCCTATAGACGAAGTCGTTGTTGGGGATATAGTGTATCTTTCAGCGGGAGATATGATTCCAGCAGATATTAGAATCTTGAGAGCAAAGGACTTATTCATTAGTCAAGCAGCCCTTACTGGAGAAAGTGAAGCAATAGAAAAATTGTCAGTTTTAAAAGACGACAGTGGTGCTATAACAGAATTCTCTAATTTAGCTTTTATGGGCAGTGATGTAATAAGCGGTACTGCGATTGGAGTCGTAGTTGCAACTGGTGGAGAAACTATATTTGGAGAGATAGCACAAGCTCTTGACGAAAAACCACCTATGACAAGTTTTGAAAAAGGTGTAAACTCAGTATCTTGGGTACTTATTAAATTTATGTTAGTAATGGTTCCTATAGTACTTTTCATAAATGGCTTTACAAAAGGCGATTGGATGAAAGCAACTTTATTTGCAATATCAATAGCAGTTGGACTTACTCCAGAGATGCTGCCAATGATAGTTACTACATGCCTTGCAAAAGGTGCAATTGCGATGTCAAAGGAAAAAGTAATCATTAAAAACTTGAACTCAATTCAAAATTTAGGTTCAATAGATATCCTTTGTAGTGATAAAACAGGTACCTTAACTATGGACAAAGTCGTATTACAGTTCCACTTAAATGTCCATGGTGATGACGATAATAGAGTATTGAGACATGGATTTTTAAACAGTTATTTTCAAACTGGTCTTAAGAATTTAATGGATTTAGCAATTATAGAAAAAACTAGAGAAGAAGAACTTAAAGATCCTAGTTTCATAGATTTAGATAAAAAATATATAAAAGTAGACGAAGTTCCTTTTGACTTTGAAAGACGTAGAATGAGTGTAGTGGTTGAAGATGCTACAGGGAAAACTCAAATGATTACAAAAGGCGCTGTTGAAGAAATGTTAAGCATATCTTCATATGTGGAGTTGGACGGAGAAGTACTGGAACTTACTGATGATAGAAAAGCTTATATACTAGAAAAAGTTGATGAATTAAACGAAAACGGTATGAGGGTATTGGCGGTATCACAAAAAACCAATCCATCTCCAGTCGGAGAGTTCTCTGTTAAAGATGAGAGTGAAATGGTTTTAATAGGCTATTTGGCATTTTTAGACCCACCTAAAGATTCTGCACTAGACGCTATAAAAGCACTTAATGATCATGGTGTAGATGTAAAAGTAATCACAGGTGATAATGAAAAAGTAACGAAATACGTATGTAAGCAAGTTGGAATTCCAAATGATAAAATTGTCCTTGGAGAAGAAGTGGAAAGGATGTCAGATGATGAACTGGCAAGTATTGCAACTCATGTAAATATATTTGCAAAGATTTCTCCACTTCAAAAAGCAAGAATTGTAAGGGTATTAAAAGAAAATGGTCATGCAGTTGGCTTTTTAGGTGATGGTATAAATGATGCAGCTGCTATGAAGATGTCCGATGTTGGAGTATCTGTAGATACTGCAGTAGATATTGCAAAGGAATCAGCTGATGTAATACTTCTTGAAAAAGATTTAATGGCACTGGAAAAAGGTATCATAGAAGGTAGAAAAACCTATGCAAATATGATTAAATACATTAAGATGACGGCATCATCAAACTTTGGTAATGTATTCTCAGTATTGATCGCAAGTGCATTTTTGCCTTTCTTACCTATGGAATCCATACATTTAATTCTGTTGAACTTAATTTATGATATTTCATGTACTGGAATTCCTTGGGATAATGTGGATGCGGATTATCTGAAAACTCCTAGAGACTGGGATGCATCTTCAGTTAGTAAATTCATGTTATGGATTGGACCGACAAGTTCTGTATTCGATATATTAACCTATGTAATAATGTACTTTATTATTGCTCCAATGGCAGTAGGAGGACAGATGTACCATCAATTGACAGATCCTTCAATGAAACTATTATTCATTGCTGTGTTCCAATCTGGATGGTTTATTGAATCAATGTGGAGTCAAACATTGGTAATTCATATGATAAGAACTCCAAAGATTCCTTTCATTCAAAGTAGAGCTTCTTCGGAAGTAACACTATTGACTCTTTTAGGAATAGTGCTATTAACTATAATTCCATTTACTTCAATGGGAGCGTCTATAGGATTAGCACCACTTCCAAAAATTTATTTCATGTATCTAGGACTTATAGTCGTAGGATATATGGTATTAGTAACAGTAGTTAAGAAACTTTATATAAGAAAATACGGTGAACTACTGTAATTTTATTTAGATAAAACAGCAAGAAGAGTAAACTTAATGAGGGTTTGCTCTTTTTTTATGTGCTAAAAAAGGTATATCTCAGTAGAGATATACCTTTTGAAATCAATTATTTTTATTATTGTGCTTGACTCGCTGTAAGCTCTTTATATCTTGCTTCTTGATTTTTTCTAATTACCGTTAATACCAATACGAATCCAACTAAAGTTATAACTATAGTTGAGATGAAAACTGCTTGCATTCCAGCAACTTTATCATCTCCAGCAGCATTGAATAACACTCCTGAAATAGTTGTAGCAAACACTGAAGATAAAGTGTTCATAAAGTTAACCAAAGCTGTACCGGTAGAAAGATTTTCCGGTGTCAAAAGCTCTTGTGCAGCAGGAGTTATGGATACTGCTCTAAATCCTTCTGCGATACCTGTTACTGTAAAGCTGGCAAACAGAACCATAATTGACATCGATGGTGAAATTCCAACTAAAGGTAGAAATGCAACTGCAACGATAATTGTTGATAGTGCAATAGCTTTCCACGAGTTAGTACTCTTCTTACTTACCCAAACACCTGTGATGATTGGGAAGAATAGCGTAATTGCCATTCTAGGCATAGTTAACATACTACTTATTGTTGCGGATTCACCCAGTATTTCCAGTGAAGCCAAAGTACCATAGTTAGTCATAACAGCTTGGTAATAGTATGCGATTAATCCGATTAAAAGAAGCGCAGAAAACTCTTTGTTCTTAAATAAACTCATTGCAATTATTGGTGACTGTCCTTTTTTCTCAACTTTTGATTCATAGGAAACAAAAGCAATTGCAGATGCGATTAATACTGCAAATCCAACAAGAACATAAGGGTTTGTCCATCCAAAAGTAGGACCAAAGTTAAATGAAAGTACGAAGGATGTGATTAGAATTGCCAATAGCACAATCCCAACATAGTCCAAAGTAATCTTTCTTTCCATCTTAATATTTGGTAAGCCTTTCATTATTAAAAGCCCAGCAATTAAAACGAATACTGCAGGTAGTGTGATACCTATTTCAGTTAAACCCATATCATTGAAACGTCCAGCTATTAAAGCACCGATGAAAGTACCACCAGCAATAGCACTAGCTAAATATCCCATTACTTTTGGAACATCACTTTTTTTGTTAGTCATATGAGCAAGTATGGCTGGTGAAGCTGTAAATGCTCCTTTAGATAAACTGTTGATCAATGAGAATATAAAGTATAAAGTAATATTAGTTCCAAAAGCTAAAGCTATATTACTCAAAACTGCAACAGTAACTGAAATGATAACTAATTTTTTTATACCTATTATGTCACTAAGTTTACCTCCAATTGGAGTCATTATAGCAGCACCTAAAGATATGATAATAGTTGATAGTGAGAACAGATGCATTGCATCAAATTTTCTTAAGATGAAACTTTGTGAGATTGCAAGAGTTGTTCCACCACAAGCTATATAAAACATTAGAAGCCATGAACCAATCGTAACAAGTTTTTTGTCCTTTGGCGATAAAGGTATAGCTACTTCGTTGTTAGACATAAATACCACTCCTTATTATGAAATTAAATTTTAAAGTAATTGTCATCCTAAAATGTTTATAATAGTTTGCACGTGCATAGCACATCCTGTTGCCAATACATTTTCATCTAAAGTGAATTTAGGATGATGGTTATTATAAGTGTGCCCATCTTCAGCAGTTCCAGCACCCATCATGTAATAACATCCTGGTACTTTGTTTAAATATGCTGAGAAATCTTCACTACCCATAGCAGGATCTAGTGGATAAAAATGATATCCAAGTTTTTCTACTGCAGAAACGACATGTTGAAAAGCTTCTTCATCATTTATTACAGGTGCAGTACCTAAAGTATATTTTATATCAACTTTTGCACCGTTCATTTCACAGATGTGATTAGTAATAGTTTCTATTTTGTCCTTAATAAACATTCTTATATCTTGATTGAAAGTTCTAACACTTCCTTGGATTCTAGCAACTTGAGGAATTATATTTGAAGCTTTCCCAGAAGTAAACTGTCCGTAAGATATAACTGCACGTTCTGCAGAATCAATATTTCTAGATATTATAGTATTAAGGCTGTTTACTATTTCAGATCCAATCGTAATAGGATCAATTGAAAGGTGAGGCATAGAAGCATGAGCACCTTTTCCAGTAATATTAATATCAAACATGTCTGCTGAAGCCATTAGAGGTCCACT
Organism: Tissierellia bacterium; assembly: GCA_012728335.1. Classification (GTDB taxonomy): domain Bacteria; phylum Bacillota; class Clostridia; order Tissierellales; family Peptoniphilaceae; genus JAAYFG01. The sequence continues at coordinate 9,072 of JAAYFG010000034.1, forward strand.
GTTCGTAGCAACCATACCAATAGGTAAACCTACTCCTACATGTAGTCCGAAAATCATATCTACGCCATCAATTACACCGGCTTCTACTAGTTCAATAGCGCCTCCAGGTAAAAGTTCTTCAGCGTGTTGGAAAATAAATCTTATTTCACCTGATAGTTTGTCTTTTAATTCAACTAATACTTTCGCTGCTCCCAAAAGCATTGTAGTATGTGAGTCATGTCCGCAGGCATGCATTACGCCAGGATTTTTAGAAGCAAAATCTAAATCTGTTTCTTCAGTTACAGGTAAAGCGTCAATATCTGCACGTAGTGCAATAGTCTTTCCTGGTCTTCCGGTTTTTAGAACTCCAACAACACTAGTAGGTGTAGGCTGGGTAATTTCTAAATCTCCAAAAGATTCTAATAGAGATTTGATATATGCAGCTGTTCCAAATTCCTTAAAAGATAGCTCTGGATTAGCATGTAAATATCTTCTCCACTCAATCATTTCATTGTTTGGAATTAATTCTTTGTAGTCCATTTATATACCTCCATTTATCAATAAAGTGTCAATCGTGCTATTATTATATAGCACATAAAGGTATTTATCAATTCATTTATCTAAAGATTTAACATTTGGTTTAACAAATTAATAAATCGATAATTCCTCACTAATACTTTTATATGACTACTTTAATTATTAATGTAGAATGAAGATATTTGCCTTTGTAAAACTAGCCATATTTGGACTTAATTTCGTGTAAGTATTGGAGAGTTGATGTAAAATGGAAATCTAAGTAATACTCATATATAGATTGTAACTTGTCTTAAGTATTAAACCTATTTAGTTAAGTAATTTTGTGTTGGCAAACATAAAAACTTTTAGTGTAAATAGCTAGTTTGTGATATACTATTTTAATAGATTGGTTATTTATTATTTTGTAGGAGGAAATATGAAGAATATAGCAATAGTAACTGATACAAATAATGTTTCTATAGAAAAAGCGAATGAACTTGGCATATATACAATATCTATGCCATTTATTATAGACCAGAAAGAATATATAGAAGGAGTCACATTAAATAGTGAAGAGTTTTTTGCGTTTCTAGAAAAAGATGCTGATGTCACTACTTCTCAACCATCAATTTCTGAAATATCAGAACTTTGGAATAAACTGTTATTAGAATATGATGAAATACTACATATTCCAATGTCCAGTTCTCTTAGTGGATCTTTTGAAACTGCATCGCTTATGGCAACATATGAAGAGTTTGATGGAAAAGTTTTTGTGGTGGACAATAAGAGAATCTCAGTGCAACAAATCCATGCAGTTACAGATGCTCAAAAACTCATGGAAGAAGGTTTAAGTGCAAAAGAAATTAAATCATATCTGGAAGAGACTTCAAAGGAATCAAGTGTATATATTACTCTTGATACATTGAAATACCTTAAAAAAGGTGGGAGAATTACTCCTGCAGCAGCTGCAATAGGAACGCTTCTTAGAATAAAACCAGTACTGCAAATTCAAAGTGAAAAACTAGATGAATTTTCAAAAGCCAGAACATTGAAACAAGCTATTAGCATAATGATAAAAGCTATAAACAATGATATTCATACTAAATTTCCAGATGTTCCCAAAGAACAATTATGTGTGGATATTGCTTATACTAGAGGACAAGATATGGTTGAGCAATTACATGAGATAGTTAAGGAAGAATTTGTTGGATATTCAGATATAAATATAGTGGAATTACCACTTAGCATTAGCACTCATATTGGACCTGGTGCATTGGCATTAGCTTTAACAAAAAGAATGAAATAAAATAAGCACATCTACTTTTAGAGTAGACGTGCTTTTTAAATGCATAAATCATACAAAAGCAAAATTGATCGCACTAGGAATTATCTTAAATTCTATTGTATCGGAATAGAATATTTCTCCGTCGATATTTGCAATGATGTTTTCAGAATTAGTTTTAATCATTCCAGATTTAACCTTTAACATTTTGACTTTTTTATGCTCTGTATGGGTTCCGTTTCGGTATTTAGGAATTAAAGGTAGCAACTGTAAGAATTTTAGATTATCAACCAAACATATATCTATAAGTCCGTCATCAATTTTAGCATCTGGTGCTGGATTAAACCCATTACCGTAATGAGTTCCGTTACATATGGTTGAAATGATTATATCTCCAGATCCACTTATGGTTTCTCCATTGGAGTCTACAAATTCATAATTTAAGGAATCGTATTTCTTGCCAAATAGTGCTTTAAATACGCCGAGAAAATAGGCGAGTCCGCCTAGTTTTTTATTTATCTCCAAAAAATGATATGCATATTTCAACACTTTAGTGTCAAATCCCATGGAAGTGATATTAATACACAGATTACCATTAACATTCATCAAATCTATCGGTCTAATACGAGGAAATGGAGTTTTTTCAATAATGGAGTTAATATCACTATTTTCGTATATAGTCTTGGAAAAATCGTTAGCAGTTCCAAGTGGTACAACTCCAATGGCAGTTTCAGTTCCGTATATTGCTACAGCAACTTCGTTTATCGTGCCATCGCCTCCACAAACGTAAATGACCCCATTGGAACCATTTTCTTTTGCAAATTCGAGTGCAGCATCTTTTGCGTGATTATAGTATTTAGTTTCTATTATTGTGAGACTGTCCAAGAGATTTAAATCCTTATAAGTCCGAATAATTTTATCTTTTAGTTTTAAACTTTTTCCACCACCTGCAAGGCTGGAAAGTATAAAGAGATATTTATATGGCATTTTTACCACTTCACCTCATGTCAATTATATTATCTAAACAAAATAAAGCATATACATTATATATAATATTGAATATTATTGCCACTCATTTTAGAGAGACTGCTTATAAAGCTATTTAAGTGCATTGAATAAAGAAATATATTGTAATATAATTGTATATGCAATAGCAGATTAAAGCGATATTATAATTGTATTCAAGGGGGAATATATGATGAATAATCGACCTATAGGTGTGTTTGACAGCGGGTTAGGTGGGCTTACTGTATTAAAGGAGTTAGTAAAGATTTTACCTGATGAGGACTATGTGTATTTAGGTGATAATTTGAGAATGCCTTATGGAGCAAAAACTGATGAGGAAATCGAGAGATTTACCGTAAATAGCTATAAATTTTTAAAGACTAAGGGCATAAAAGCGATGGTAATTGCATGTAATACTGCAACGGCAATGGGACTGGAAGCAGTTAGAGAAATAGCGGATATTCCTGTTATAGGAGTAATTGAACCAGGAGCAAAAAGTTCAATATCCAAAGGGAAAAGTGAAGTTGGAATCATTGCAACAGATGCGACTATAAGAAGCAAAGTATATGAAAATCTCATAAAAGAACAATTGCCAGAATCCAAAATATATGGTGTCGGAGCACCTGATTTAGTATTGGCGGTTGAAGCTGGAAATGCTGAAAATGAAATTGGAAAAGGTATTGTAAAACGTTATATGGACGAATTTCCTAACAATTTAGAAGTAGTTGTACTTGCTTGTACACATTTTCCAGCTGCTATGGAACTTTTTGAGGACTATTTGAATACAAATGAGAAAGATGTAATAATAGTAGATCCTGCAGCAGAAACGGCTAAGGCGCTAAATGAGATATTAGATAAATCAGGTTCAAAAAAAGGTGGAAATACTGAAGGAAACAAAACTTTTTATGTAACTACTAGACCTGATGATTTTAAAAACATAGGAAATATGATACTTAATAATGAACCTAAAATCGAAAAGGTTGAAGTTGTAGAGATATAATCAGATTTCATTTGTAACACAATCTTAAAACAAGACTCAGTACAAATAGTATATAATCATAATTGAAGAGGAAACTCGAGCAATAATAATTATGATAGGTGATAATATGGGCAAATTTAAGAAATTATTGTCCTTGGCATCTATATCTATTTTACTAATAACATGCAGTGAACCAGTTAATGCAAACGTCACTTATTCTGATATGGGAGGACATTGGTCAACTAATTATGTTACCAAGTTATCTGATAGTAATCTTATTAATGGGTATGATGATGGTACGTTCAAACCAAATAATGACATTACTAAAGCAGAATTTTTTAAGATTATCAACAATTTGGCAGGACTGAAAAAAAGTTATTCTGTTACATTTAAGGATGTAAGCAGAAGTGATTGGTTCTATGATGAAGTGGCAAAAGGAATAAAAGCTGGCTATATCGTGCCGACTACAGGCAATCTGTATCCAGAGAAACCAATAACTAGGCAAGAAGCGATGTACATAATAGGATATATGTACGATTTAACTCCTATGCCTGAAAGTTTGAAAAATTTCAGTGATGCCAGTCTAATTAGAGAAGATGCAAAAGGGTATGTGGGAGCGTTGATTTTCTACGGAATAGTTGACGGATACCCAGATGGAGAATTCAAACCAGACAATCCTATAAGTAGAGGAGAAGTGTCTAAAATTTTAGATTTACTTATTAGTAAATTGAAAGCTCCTGACGAAAAAGTAATTCTTGACAGCGAGATTAAATTCGGAGCAAAAGATCATTATAAATAAGTCTAAAGAAAAAGAGAAGTTGAAAATTCAGCTTCTCTTTTTGCATCTCATTCTAGATAGTTAATCCCATTAATTAGAATTTGTTCAATTTTTTTGGGTTCTATTACTCTGGAAAATTCCCCTCTAAAAGTTATATTATTGTCAGAGTTTCTAGTTATATTAAGGAATTTAACTAGACTGTCTATTGTAGGATCGGTTGTACCATGGAATTTAAAGTCATAATCTGGGAGTAATTCCAATTCTATAGTTTCAGAATAATCATCTACAAAGACTAATTCTATAGTGGTATAAGGGAAGTTGTCGTTTTCTTTATCGCCATAGCAAGTTAGCATAAAACTTATAGGAGTTATTTGTAATTTTTCTATATTAATAGACTCAATCGTAAGTTTGTTTTCTAGGTTCAACTCTATGCAATTTAAATTATTATCAACAGTCGTGGTTAAAACTATAGGAGCCAATCTAGGATTTAGAGAAATAGTAACTTCTTGGCTTTTGTAGTTCTCAAAATTCGTAAATTGTAGATAGTAGTATTTTTTATCAGTATCATTAAGATCTTCCAGTGGATGCATAAGAGTTCTGCTGATTGGAAATTCGACATCTAAATCGAAAAGCATAAATCCACCAGAATTAGCAAAATTACCTTCATCTTTTGCTCCAGTGAGATTATCATAAATAGAATTGATTCCTTCAAGAGATATTATGATATTTATAGAGCGACCATCAGAAACTATAGCTTCTAGGTTCATTGTAACGCCATTTATTGTATCTGAAATAACAGGTTCAACAATGCTGGATTCAATTTTTTCTAATCCACCACCAAACACGCTTTGAAATAAATTTATTTTACTTGCAGCGAAAACGGTTATAGAAAATAAACTGATTAAAGCGACTAATAGCGCAACTTTTGAGAGTGGTTTTTTCTTATTTGAATTGGTATATTCGTTTTCTAAATGGTTTTTGCGTTTTTCTTTCGCTAATTTGTTGATTCTGTCTTCAGATAGAATATCAACAGAATCGAAATCAAATTTTTCTATAGTTTCTTCAGATAAATCATCAATTAAATCGCTTATTAAGTCTGTGTTATCACTATTTTTGCTCATTGTTATACCACCTTTCATTAAGAATTTCTCTTAGTTTTTCTCTAGATCTGCTTAATTTTGTCTTTGCAGTAGAGGGATTGAGATTTAATTTTGCCGCTATAGCATTTAGTTTTTCACCGAAATAATAGTACCTAATAAATAGCTCCCTATCCGGTTCAATAAAGTTCTCAACTATACTAGTAATTAACTTTTTGAGCTCATTCTTTTCAATGCTCTCATAAACTATGTCTGCATTAGTGATGATAATGTCTTCTTTAAGTGGGAGGAAATCAGTCCTCTGTTTCCGATATACATCAATACACGCATTTCTTGTTATTTGTCCGATTAATCCTTTCAAACTATCGCCTCTTAATGTATTGCGTTTTAGCCATACTTTATAAAATACATCTGCAACTAATTCTTCCATTTCCGGATAAGAGAGTATTTCTTTAGTCATTTGATAGACGATTGAACTGACATAGGCAGTATATTTCTTTATCATCATATCGTAGCCATATTCTTCGTCTAAGACAAGTGCTGTGATAATATTTTTGTCATTCAAATCTATCCCTCCTCAAAGTGCTTTAAATAGCTATCTAATAATCAATACGTAAAATAGTTAAAAGGGTTTCATCATAAATAAAAAATCGTATTGGAATTTTTAAGTATTAGTTCCAATACGATTATTCTATTCCTGATATTGTAGAGTGTATAAATCGTAGTACATTCCACGTTTATCCAGTAGTTCTTGGTGAGTACCAGACTCAAATATTTCTCCATGATTTAGCACTATTATCCTATCTGAATTTTGAATCGTTGACAGTCTATGCGCAATAGAAATAGTAGTCCTATCTTTCGTAATCTTCGTAAGTGCGTCTTGTATTAGTAATTCGCTTTCAGTGTCTATACTGGAAGTCGCTTCATCAAGTATCAATACTACCGGTTCATAGGCAAGTGTTCTGGCAAAAGAAAGCAATTGTCTTTCTCCAGAAGAAAGTGTAGCTCCTCTTTCAACGACTGTTTGATTGAATTTATCAGGTAGCCTTTCTATAAAGTGAGAAGCATTTACATATTTTGCAATAGCTTCGATATCATCTAATTCCATTTCAGGATCTCCAAGGGTGATATTGTCAGCAATAGTTCCAGTGAACATGAATACATCTTGAAGTACAACGCCTATTTTCTTTCTAAGTTCATATTTGTCATAATCCTTAATATTTATACCATCTAATAGGATTTCTCCACTTTGTATATCATAAAATCTGGTAATAAGATTGATTATAGTTGATTTACCTGCTCCAGTTGAACCTACGATTGCAATATTTTCACCCTCGTTTATGGTAAAACTGATTCCTTTTAAAACCCAATCTTCATTATCATATGCAAACCACACATCTTTGAACTCAATTTTGCCTTTAACATTTTCTGTGCTCACAGGCTTATCTGTATTCTGTATATTGTAATCAGTATCTAAAATACCAAAAATTCTTTCCGATGAAGCCATTGCTGATTGCATGATATTGTATTTATCTGTAAGGTCCATAATCGGTCTAAACAGCTTTTTAATATAATCGATATAAAGGAATAAGACTCCAAATTCTATGGCTTCCTGAATGACCATACCGCCTCCAAAATAGATTATAGCAGATATACCTAATGCTTTAATCATTTCAATTACTGGTCTGAAAAGTCCATGAACTTTGATCTGTTTAATGGAAGTATCAGAGTAGTCAGTATTCAGTTCATCAAATTGATTGAAGACTTTATTCTCTTTACCAAATATCTGAACGATACGAATTCCGGTAATAGTTTCGTTTAGCTTTGCTGTTATTCTGGAATGTTGTTCTTTGGCAATTCTATACAATTCTCTAATTACTTTTCTAAATACAAAAGAAGCTATAAGTATTAATGGCGTCAATAAGAATACGATTATGGATAGTTTTCCGTGGAGTTTGACTAGTACTATTATGATTCCACCTATATAGAAAATATCTTTAAATAGACTTATGAGCACTTCATTATAAAACTCATTGACTGCTTCTGTGTCATTGGTAACCCTACTAACTAATCTACCAACTGCCTGATTGTCAAAATACCCAATAGCACTTCCTTGGATATGGTAGAATAAGTCATTTCTAACATTGAAAATGATCTTTTGACTAATTATGGTTAAAATAATGCTTTGAGCATAATTTATTATAAATAGTGCAAAAATAGTAATTAGATAAAATATACCAATTCTCTGAATTCCATTTATATCATCACTACGAAAACTTGCATATTCATCTTTAGTTATTGCTATTCTGCTCTCTATATTTTTATTCTGACCAAAACCATCATCATACTTTACCAAGTAGTGATTGCCATTTTCAGTGGCTAAAAATTCTGCTTCTGGCTTTTCATAGTCAAATTTATCTAATTCAGTTTCTGAAATATAGTGTTTACCATTAAATAAAATAGTATCTGAATTTGTGAAAGGCTGTGGAAGATTTTCTATATCATATCCATAATAGGCTCTGTCCTGTACGCTTAAATGGTCATCAATCACAGTTTTAACCAAGTATGGGCTCAGTAATTGGAGAACAGTAACTAAGAGCAACAGTATTAAAACGAAGAACATATATTTGAAATATGGTCTAGAATATTCTAATAATCGCTTTATTAGCTCAATATCACCAGATTTTTTTATGTCTTTATATTTATTCTCCATGGTAATCATCCTTTTTAATCTTGTCTTCTAGTAATTGTTTCATATAAAGACTGTAATATTGTCCCTCTAGGTCAATTAGTTCTTCGTGAGTTCCTCTTTCGATAATCTCTCCGTCATCCATAAATAGAATTTCACTTGAATGTTTAATTGTAGAGATTCTATGACTTATAATTATCGTTGTAGCAAGTTCTTCTCTAGCTTTTAGATTGCTAAGTATTTTATCTTCAGTCTCAGTATCTACTGCAGAAAGACTGTCGTCAATTAATAGTATTGGAGTTTCATTGATAAGTGCTCTTGCGATTGAAACTCTTTGCTTTTGCCCACCAGAAAGAGTAACTCCTCTTTCGCCTAATATAGTATCGAAGCCTTTAGGGAAATCCATAATATCATCATATACATTGGCAGTTTTTGCCGCTTGTTCAATCAGCGAAGCATCTATTTTTTCATCGAAAGGAAATGCGATATTATAGTTAAT
>JAAYFG010000035.1 GCA_012728335.1 Tissierellia bacterium
ATATTCCACATGTAATCGCAGTGACTTTAGTAGCGGCAATTATGGAGGAACTTTTATTTAGAGGCATTTTCTTCAACTATTTTTTCAATAAAAATGATACTAAATCTACTGTTTTAGTTCTTTTAGCCTCTAGTCTACTATTTGGATTTGCTCATGGTAGAAATGAAATCATATTTAGCTTCATTGGATTTCTATACGGCATAACATATCTTTACACAAAAGACATCAGATACCCAATGTTTCTGCACTTTATGTCACATTTTTTGGATAGTGTAGTTTTCAATATCATGTATTATTTCTTTTAGTAAGACCATTGAAATTCTAAATATAGTTGATTGATTTCTGCATCTATATCCTATTGAAACGCCTTAATTATGAAAAAAATACATATAAACATAAAAAGAACCCTTAGTTTAATTACCATGGGTTCTTCTAAATTATCTATTTCAATTTTTCATTGATGCCCTTCATTATATGAAAATATCTCATATACTCCTCTTTGAAAAAACTATCTTTCAGACATACGAAGTTAAACTCTCGTACGGCATTAAAGCCTGGTATATCAATTACTGATAGTTTCCCTTCTCGTATCTCTCTTTCTGCTGCAACTTGAAAAAGAAATGTAATGCCTAAATCTTTACTAACTAGCTCTTTAATTGCAGACATATTACCGATTTCAATAATATGGTCGAATCCACCTAGACTATAATTGTACTCCTGCAAAATAGTTTCAAATATCTCTCTAGTTCCTGAGCCTTTCTCTCTAATTATTAATCGGTTTTGCATTAATTTCTCAAATGGAACTACTTCTTTTGCCAATATGGACTCATAAGCACAAAGAGGTACAAATCTCTCTTCACTAAATAATACTGAATGATACTGTCCCTTATCGAACATACCCTCCACCAATAGAAAGTCTAAATCACCTCTATTTAGTTTTTCAAGCAACACTTGTGTATTAGCAACAGTCATATGTATTTTGTAATTAGGATTATCCTCCAGTAAAGTGGACAAAATTGATGGCATAATATATTCTCCAATTGATAGAGTTGCCCCAAATCTAATCTTTATCTCCTTTTCAGTATTATGTGATAGTTTTTCTTTTATATGTATACTATCTGCCTGAATGGTTTTTATATACTCGAAAAGATACTTACCTTCACTCGTAAGATTTAGTTTTCTATTCTTATATTCAAACAGTTTGCAATCATATCTATCTTCTAAGTACTTAATATGTTGAGTAACAGCTGGTTGGGTAATGTGAAGTTTTTCAGCTGTTTTCGTATAGTTTTTTATCTCACATAGAGCTAAAAATGTCTCATATCTAAAATCTAACACAATAATTTCTCCATAAATTTATTTTATACTTATATTATAATATATAATTTATATTTATCAATCATCTTTGATACAATCTTATATAATGATTATCAAAACCTTTGAGAGGAGTTATTATGGAAACCATAAGAAAATATAGCTCAGGAATCGTCATCAGTGGAGTAGTTGCTATCAGTGCTTATTTTATAAATAGCATTTTACCAACGGATATATTTGGAGCTACATTAATCGCATTAATAGTTGGGATGTTACTTAACCCAATTACAGAAAAACACGAATCATTTCGCCCTGGAATAGATTGGGTATCAAAGAGAGTCCTTAGAGTAGGAATTATTCTAACTGGCATCACGCTGAGTTTTACTCAAGTTATGGAAGCCGGAAAATACGCACTTTTACTATTGATGTTCACACTTACAACATCATTTGGTATGGGGTATATTTGCAGTAAAATCTTCAAAATAAATTGGAAGCTATCTAGCCTGTTATCAGTAAGTACTGCAATATGTGGTGGTACTGCAGTTGCAACTCTGGGACCAACTATTGATGCAGATGATAAGGACATAGCCTATGCAATTTCAGCTACATTTTTATTCGATATAATAACAGTAATAGCATTTCCATGGTTTGGAAAATTAATGGGAATGAGTGATACTAGTTTTGGGCTTTGGATAGGTACTGCCGTAAATGACACATCTTCCGTAGTCGCAGCCGGATATGCTTTCTCCGATATAGCAGGATCATTGGCCACTATTGTCAAACTTACAAGGACTCTTTTCATAGTTCCCATAGTCATAATATTCTCGTGGATTTATGCCAAAAAAAGACAACAGTCGAATGTCTATGAAAATGATATTAAGAAGGATATAAACTTCATGGAAATATTTCCATGGTTCATTATAGGTTTCTTAGTCTTTGTAGGGATTAACAGTTCGGGAATAATATCTTCAATCACAACTACAAATATAGCCAAATTGGCTAAACTATTCTTAGCGATGGCTCTGGCATCAATAGGGATGAAAACCAGTATAAAAGAAGTGGCTGGAGTAGGTATAACGCCTATGATTGCAGGAGTTATCATAGACACTAGCGTTGTAATAGTCGCACTTTTTGCTCAAGCAGCAATTTTAAGTTTAATATAATAAAAATCATGATTGTATTTATTAACTACAATCATGATTTTTTATTGCATATATTCTTATTATTCTTTCAAACAAGGTATTTATCTTAAAACAATCTGAATAAATAAAAAAACCTTAGTTGAATTAACAACTAAGGTTTATATACTAAGTAAAAAAATGGTCGGGGTGAGAGGATTTGAACCCCCGGCCCCATGGTCCCAAACCACGTGCGCTACCAAACTGCGCTACACCCCGACAACTCTTATAATTATAGTATATGTTTCATGAAAAAGCAAGTCTTTTCCATAAAATTTTTCTATATTTCAAAGAGTCGCTATTTTATCACAGTCCTAATTGATTGAGCATATATTTTGCCGGATCTATAATAGGTTTATCTGTCAATTTTTTCAGTTCTTCAATTATGTATGGAAAATGTGTACAACCTAATATTAGCGCTTCCATATCAGATTTATTAAACCAGTCCATAAGTTCTACAATTCCAAGTCTCTCAACTATTTCTGCTGGTTCTTCCTTATTTTCTATTGCAACTACTAAACCATGATAACCGAAAGTTGAACTGATTAAATCAGGATTAGATTTAAGTATAATCTCTTCAATTTTTGCGGTAGATTGTGCATTTGCAGCCATTACAAATATTTTGTTATAGTCTTTAGCATATTCGAAATACGCATCAAAAGGAGTTACTATTTGCATTTTTAATTCTTCTGCAATTTCAACCATGTCTACTGCTGCAGATAGTGAATTACAATAAACCATCGCCTTTTCATTACCCAACGCCTTTTCGCTACTAAGTATCTCAACTACTCTTTCCTTAAGTCCTTCACCAATTCCATATTGCAATAATCTTTGCTCATCTGGCGTATTTGCAGTAGGTTTATAAATACCGACTCCACCATTCGTCTCTATTAAATCTACTCCCATCTGTGTATCTACAGGAGCTCCTGCTAGTACTACTACTTTCATATTGACACCTCCAATTTTATAAAAAAAGACTTGAATAGAATTAACTATCCAAGTCAAAATTTACTTACGCATTTTGCTGTAAATACTCATTTATAAATATGTCTATATCTCCGTCCATAACTCTTTGCACATCTCCAACTTCTACATTGGTTCTATGGTCTTTTACCATACTGTATGGATTGAATACATAACTTCTTATTTGAGATCCCCATGCAATTTGTGAATAGTTACCGTGAATATCTTCTATTTTCTCTTTTTTCTCTTCTTCTGCTATTACTATCAGCTTTGCTTTAAGCATTTTCATTGCTGTATCTCTATTTTTAATTTGAGATCTCTCAGCTTGAGATTGAACTACTACACCTGTTGGTATATGTGTGATCCTAACTGCTGAGTCAGTAGTGTTAACATGCTGTCCACCTGCTCCAGAAGCACGATATGTGTCTACTTTTATATCTTCATCTCTTATTTCAATGTCTATTTCATCGTCTAGTTCTGGATACACATCTACACTTGAAAATGATGTATGTCTCTTTTTAGCAGAGTCAAATGGAGAAATACGAACTAGTCTATGAACACCTTTTTCAGTCTTTAAATATCCATAGGCATTTTCACCTTTTACTAAAATAGTCGCAGACTTTATTCCTGCTTCCTCTTCTGTTTGGATATCTAATGTTTCTACTGAATATCCCTTTGATTCTGCATATCTTCTATACAGTCTCAAAAGCATTCCTGCCCAATCTTGTGCTTCTGTTCCACCTGCTCCTGCATGAATGGAAATAATGGCGTTTAGATTGTCATATTCACCACTTAGTAGGGTGGATATCTTAAATTCATTAGCTGATTTTTCTATCTTCTCTATGGACTGTAAGAAGGAATTGTATTCATCTTCGTCCTCTTCTTCTTCAAGCAAATCAAGTAGAACTTCGTTGTCTTCAATCTGTTCCATCAGTTCATCATAAACTTCAATTTCTCTCTTTTCCGATTTTATCTTATTGATTACTTTTTGAGCTGCTTCTACATCATCCCAAAAATCAGTTTTCACAGTTTCTTCTTCCAGTTTCGCTACTTCGCCTCTCTTAGTAGCCAAGTCAAAGTGAATCACCGAGACTTTCAATTAAACCTTTAACTTTATTTAATCTCTCACGATCAATATAAAGATTTTGCATTTAATCCCTCATTTCTTATAGATTTGCGCCATGGCATTTCTTATATTTTTTTCCACTTCCACAAGGACATGGATCATTTCTACCTATTTTTTTATTCTTATTTACCACTGGTTGTCTCTTTTGAGGAGTATCTCCGCCACCAATTTCATTTAAATTAGTTGCAACTCTCTTCCTCTCCATCTTATCTGGATTTACTACATGATAAAGCATTTTTACAGTATCTTCTCTTATAGATGAATTCATTTCTTCAAACATATCAAAACCTTCATTTTGGTATGCTCTTACTGGGTCTTCATTACCATATGCCCTAAGTCCAATTCCTTGACGTAATTGATCCATTGCATCTATATGGTCCATCCATTTATTATCTACATTTTGAAGTAATACTATTCTTTCTACTTCTCTAAACACATCTGGTGTAAATTCAGCTTCTTTTTCTGCATATTTTGCATCAGCTGCAGCTATTATCATATTTGTGATTTCTGCCGTATCTTTCGAATTTGATACTTTAGATAAAACTTCATCTCCAAATCCAAATACTTCTCTTAAAGTTCTATTTAAGCCGTCCATATCCCAAGTTCCCTCTGCTTCATTAGACAAGTAGAATTCTACTTCTTCTGCTATTAACGAACTTCTCATACTCACAACATCACCACTGATGTCTTCGCCTTGAAGAACTTTTCTACGCTCTGTATATATTACTTCTCTCTGTTTATTCATAACGTCGTCATATTGAAGTACGTGTTTTCTTGAGCTAAAGTTATTGCTTTCTACTTTCTTTTGAGCAGATTCAATAAGTTTTGTTAACATTGGATGTTCAATCGCTTCATCTTCTGGAGTATCAACTTTAGTCATTACTGCTTTAAATCTGTCTCCAGCAAATAGTCTGATTAAATCATCATCTGCAGATATATAGAAAATAGAACTACCTGGGTCTCCCTGTCTACCTGCACGACCTCTTAATTGATTGTCAATACGTCTTGACTCATGTCTTTCTGTACCTATTATATGAAGTCCTCCTGCTGCAATTACTTTTTCAGCTTCTGCATCAGTTTCTTCTTTGTATTTACTGTATATATCATGATATCTTCTTCTCGCTTCAAGCACTTCTTCATCAGTAGTATCATAGAAACTGTCCACTAATTCAAGAGCATCTTCAGAGATTCCTTCTTTTTTAAGATCTCTTTTTGCCATAAAGTCTGCATTACCACCAAGAACAATGTCTGTACCACGACCAGCCATATTTGTAGCTATGGTTACAGCGCCAAAACGACCTGCTTGCGCTACTATTTCAGACTCTTTGTCGTGATATTTAGCATTTAGTACTTCATGTTTTATTCCGGCTTTTTTCAAGTATTTAGATAGTTCTTCTGACTTTTCAATGGAAACAGTACCTATCAAAACTGGTTGTCCTTTTTCATGTCTAGCCCTAACATCTTCTACTACTGCATTAAATTTAGCATGTTCGCTTACATATATGCTGTCATCATAGTCTTTACGTTGAACTTCTTTATTCGTCGGAACTTCTATAACGTCAACATTATATATGTCTCTAAATTCTTCTTCTTCAGTCTTAGCAGTACCAGTCATACCTGAAAGTTTATTATACATTCTAAAGTAGTTTTGGAATGTGATCGTAGCAAGTGTTTTTGATTCACTCTTAACTTCTAATCCCTCTTTTGCCTCAATCGCTTGATGAAGCCCTTCAGAATATCTTCTTCCCTGCATCATACGACCAGTAAATTCGTCAACGATTATTATTTCGCCTTCATTTACAACATAGTCTATATCAAGTTTCATAACTCCATTGGCTTTAAGAGCCTGTTTGATATTGTGAGCTATCTCAAGGTTTTCAACATCTGCTAAATTCTCTATATTAAAATATCTCTCTGCTTTTTCCACACCTAAATCCGTAAGTGCTGCAGCTTTTTTCTTTTCATCAATAGTATAATCTACTGTTTCTTCTTTAAATTCTCTATTGAAAGGATCTGTCGTCTCCTCTTCCTCTTTTATAAGTCTGTGAGAAAGTCCCTTTACAAATTTGTCTGCTCTAATATACAAGTCTGAAGACTTATCGCCTTTTCCAGAAATAATAAGTGGAGTACGAGCCTCATCAATAAGAATTGAGTCAACCTCGTCTACTACTGCAAAGTTAAGTTCTCTTTGAACTAATTCTTCTTTGTAGATAACCATGTTATCTCTTAAGTAGTCAAATCCAAATTCATTATTTGTTCCGTATGTAATATCTGCATTATAAGCAGCTTGTTTTTCGGCAGGTTCCATTCCAGGAATAA
>JAAYFG010000036.1 GCA_012728335.1 Tissierellia bacterium
AGTTTGTGGCATTGGACCGTCTGCAGCACTTACTACTAAGATAGCGCCGTCCATTTGAGCAGCACCTGTAATCATGTTTTTAACGTAGTCAGCGTGACCTGGACAGTCTACGTGTGCGTAGTGTCTGTTTTCAGTTTCATATTCAACGTGAGAAGTAGAAATAGTAATTCCTCTTTCTCTTTCTTCTGGAGCTTTGTCTATATTTGCATAGTCAACAAACTCTCCTCCACCGTATCTTTTATTTAATACTAGTGTAATAGCAGCTGTTGTAGTAGTTTTACCATGGTCAACGTGACCAATAGTTCCTATATTAACATGCGGTTTCGTTCTTTCAAATTTTGCTTTTGACATTTGTCTTCCTCCTCAATAATTAGTCTTCTTTACCTAATAGTTTATCTAAAATGCTTTTTGGTACGGCTTCATAGTGGTCAAATTGCATAGAGTATGTTGCTCTACCTTGTGTGTTTGAACGCAATGATGTTGCATATCCAAACATTTCTCCAAGTGGTACATATGCTGTTACAACTTGAGCTCCACCAACTTTTTCCATTCCTTCCATACGTCCACGTCTTGAGTTAATGTCACCAATAACGTCACCCATGTACTCTTCTGGAACAGTGATTTCAACTTTTTCAATTGGTTCAAGCAATGTTGAATTACCTTTTCTTAATGCTTCTTTTATAGCCATTGATGCAGCAATTTTATATGCCATCTCTGAAGAGTCAACATCATGGTAAGAACCATCATAAAGTGTAACTTTTACGTCTAATACTTCGTATCCACCTACGATACCAGTTTTAAGTGCTTCTTGGATACCTTGGTCGATAGCGTTGATATAGTCTTTTGGAATAGCTCCTCCAACAATTGCATTAACAAATTCATAACCTTTACCACTTTCGTTAGGTTCAGCTTTAATTTTAACGTGACCGTATTGTCCACGACCACCTGATTGTCTAACGTATTTACCTTCTGCTTCAGCAGGGTTTTGGATAGATTCTTTGTAAGCAACTTGTGGATTACCAACATTTGCTTCAACTTTAAATTCTCTTAGAAGTCTGTCTACGATAATTTCAAGATGAAGTTCACCCATTCCTGATATTATAGTGTCTCCAGTTTCTTCGTTTGTATATGTTTTGAAAGTCGGATCTTCTTCAGCAAGTTTTGCTAAAGCAATACCCATCTTATCTTGACTTGCTTTTGTTTTAGGTTCAATAGCTACTGAGATTACTGGCTCTGGGAATTCCATGTTCTCAAGAATTACTCTTGATTTTTCATCACAAAGTGTATCTCCTGTAGAAGTGTCTTTTAATCCTACAGCTGCTGCTATTTCACCTGCATATATTTCTTCAACTTCTTCTCTTTTGTTAGCATGCATTAAAAGAATACGTCCGATTCTTTCTCTTTTGCCTTTAGAAGAGTTATAAACATAGCTTCCTGCTTTAATAGAACCAGAGTAAACTCTGAAATATGCTAATTTACCAACATAAGGGTCAGTAACGATTTTGAATGCAAGAGCTGAGAAAGGCTCATCATCTGATGCTACTCTTTCAATTTCTTCTCCAGATTCAACATCTACACCTTTAATAGCTTCTATATCTAATGGTGATGGTAGGTAGTCAAGTATCGCATCTAGTAATAATTGAACACCTTTATTTTTGTAAGAAGAACCACAAGTAACTGGAGTTATTCCAACAGAAATTGTAGCTTTTCTTATAGCTTTTTTGATTTCATCAATCGTAAGCTCTTCACCTTCTAGGTACTTTTCCATTACGTCTTCATCATATTCAGCAACTGCTTCTATTAATGCTTCTCTATATTCATTTGCTGTATCAACCATATCAGCTGGAACATCTGTTATTTCGATTTCCATGCCCATATCGTCTTTATAAATCTCTGCAACCATTTCAACTAAGTCGATCATACCGATAAAGTTGTCTTCAGCTCCTATTGGGATTTGAATTGGTACAGGATTTGCGTTTAGTCTATTCTTAATAGTATCAACTGATCTTGCAAAGTCAGCACCTGTTACGTCCATTTTATTGATATGAGCGATTCTTGGTACTGCGTATTTGTCAGCTTGTCTCCATACAGTCTCTGATTGAGGCTCAACTCCACTTTTAGCGTCAAATAGTGCTACTGCACCATCTAGTACTCTAAGTGATCTTTCAACTTCTACTGTAAAGTCCACGTGTCCAGGAGTATCGATAATATTTAATCTATATCCTTTCCACATAGCTGTTGTAGCAGCAGATGTGATAGTGATTCCTCTTTCTTGTTCTTGTACCATCCAGTCCATTTGAGCTCCACCTTCGTGAGTCTCACCTACTTTATGTATTTTACCTGTATAGTAAAGAATTCTCTCAGTAGTAGTAGTCTTTCCTGCATCTATATGAGCCATGATACCAATATTTCTAGTGTTTTCCAACGGTATTTGTCTTGGCACAATAAACCTCCTCGTTTATTAGATAAGATAGCTTTACCATCTGTAGTGAGCGAACGCTTTGTTTGCTTCTGCCATCTTATGCATTTCTTCTCTTCTCTTAACACTTCCTCCAACTTCATTAGAAGCATCTATGATTTCTTTTGCTAATCTTTCAACCATAGTTTTTTCTCCTCTAGCTCTTGAATATTTTACTAACCATCTAAGACCTAGTGTTTCTCTTCTTTCTGCTCTAACTTCCATTGGAACTTGGTAAGTCGCACCACCTACTCTTCTAGCTTTAACTTCTAGAACTGGCATTACATTGTTTAAAGCTTTGTAGAAAACTTCTAGTGAGTCCTCATTGGTTTGTTCACCTACGTATTCTAACGCTCCATAAACGATGCCTTGTGCAATACCTTTTTTACCGTCAAGCATGATGTTGTTAACTAATTTAGTAATAACCACATCATTGTATATTGGATCTGGCATTACTTCTCTCTTAGGTACATGTCCTTTTCTTGGCACTTTTCTTCCCTCCTTAACTATTAAAGTAAATTCATTGGTACTCGACATATCGGATATGCCGTCTTGTGCCAAATGTTAACCTTTTTATGTCTATATATAAATAAATTAATCATTTTGCACATTCATTAATAAATCTAATTACTTAGATCTTTTTGCACCATATTTAGATCTGGATTGCTTTCTGTTTTCAACTCCAGCAGTATCCAAGGTACCTCTTACAATATGGTATCTTACACCTGGAAGGTCTTTTACCCTACCACCTCTGATTAAAACTACACTATGTTCTTGCAGGTTATGTCCGATCCCTGGGATATAAGCCATAACTTCTTCGTCATTAGATAGTCTTACTCTAGCAACTTTTCTAAGAGCAGAGTTAGGTTTTTTAGGTGTAACAGTTCTTACAGCTATACATACTCCTCTTTTTTGTGGAGAATTAACTGTTGTTTCCTTTTTTCTCAAAGTATTCATGTTAACACTTAACGCTGGTGACTTTGATTTGTGTTCTACTTTCTTTCTGCCTTTTCTAATCAATTGGTTAATTGTTGGCATTAAGGCACCTCCTTCATTTTTGAAATATATATTAAACTCTTGTTTAATAACAAATTATATAACTACATGAATAATTACTCTAAGGCTAGCCTTAAAGTAATCATTCATTACACACTAACACATTTTATCATTAGAAATTTTCACTGTCAACCATTAATTAATATGATTTGACTCAATTTCAATATCTTCTTGATTTTCTTCAATGTTCGATACATTAGTGCCTTCTCTATGACCTACTTCTACTGAATTATATCTTCTAATTCCAGTACCCGCAGGTATTAATTGTCCTATAATAACATTCTCTTTTAGTCCTTCTAGTTTATCAACTTTTCCTTTTATAGCCGCTTCAGTAAGAACTCTTGTAGTCTCTTGGAAAGAAGCTGCTGATAAGAATGATTCTGTTGCAAGTGAAGCTTTTGTAATACCTAAAAGAGCTGGGCTAGAAGTAGCTGGTTGTTTATTTTCTTTTAGTGCTTCCTCATTTGCTAAATTGAATTCATTTTTGTCAACTAGTGAACCTGGTAGTAAGTTTGTATCTCCTGCTTCTTCAATTTTAACTTTAGAAAGCATTTGTCTTACTATGATTTCGATATGTTTATCAGCTATGTCTACCCCTTGTAGTCTGTATACTCTTTGTACTTCTTTTACTATATATTTTTCTACTCCTTGCTCACCTTTTACTTTAAGCAAGTCTTGAGGATAAACTGAACCATTAGTAAGTTCATCTCCTGCTTCAACGAAATCTCCATTTTTAACTTTTAATCTTGCACCGTATACTATATTGTAAGAATCTTCGACTCCGTCTTCTGAAGTAATTATTACTTCACGTTTTCTCTTAGCTTCTTTTATAGCAACAGTACCATCTATTCTTGATATAACTGCAAGTCCTTTTGGCTTTCTAGCTTCGAAAAGCTCTTCAACCCTTGGAAGACCTTGAGTTATATCCGATGCAGATGCTACCCCACCAGAGTGGAATGTTCTCATCGTAAGCTGAGTTCCTGGCTCTCCGATGGATTGAGCCGCGATTATACCTACTGACTCACCAATTCCAACGATTCTACCAGTTGCCATGTTCTTACCATAACAGTGAGCACATACTCCTGTTTTAGATTTACATCCAAGAACTGATCTAACTTTAACTTTCTTGATACCTGCATCTACTATTTCATCAGCTATATCATTACTGATATACTCGTTTTTACCTACTATTACTTCTTTTGTTGATGGATGAATTACCGCTTCTGCTGCAAATCTTCCTTCGATTCTGTCTCTCATACCTTCGATGATTTCATTTCCATCTTTAAAGTCTTCTGCAACGATAAACTGATCTGTACCACAATCATTTTCACGTATTATTACTTCTTGACTTACGTCAACTAATCTTCTTGTCAAATAACCTGAGTCAGCAGTTCTGATCGCCGTATCTGCAAGACCTTTACGTGAACCATGTGTAGACATGAAGAATTCAAGTACTGAAAGTCCTTCGATGAAGTTTGAAGTTATAGGAACTTCTATAGTTCTTCCTGTTGGAGAAGCCATCAGACCACGCATACCAGCAAGCTGGCTTATTTGGTTCTTATTACCTCTCGCTCCGGATTCAGCCATGATGTAGATATTGTTTTCGCTATCAAAGTTGTGCATAACCATATCTGTTAAATCATCTGTAGCTTTACCCCAAATCTCAATTACTTTCTCGTATCTTTCTTCATCAGATATTAGACCTCTTCTGAAAGCAGTTTCATATTTATCTACTTCTGCTCCTGCTGTGTCTAACAGTTCTTGTTTATCATCTGGAACATAAATGTCTCCCATTGATATTGAAATAGCTCCAAGTGTTGAATAATGGAATCCTAATTCTTTGATATGATCCAAGAATTCAGATGTTTCTAAGTTTCCATGTCTATCATAAGTCTTTTCAACAATTCTACCTAGAAGTTTCTTATCTACAACTTTATCTATTTCCAGTGAATACTTATCAACTTTTCTATTAACAAATCCTAAGTCCTGTGGAATGTACTCATTTATTATAAATCTACCTATAGTACTTTCTACTAATTGTCCACGAACATCTTCTTCATCAATATGTTTTCTTACTTTAACTCTGGCATGAAGATCTGCATTTCCTGTTTCATATGCTCTGATCATCTCATCATAATTAGAAAATATCATTCCATCTCCAAGTGATTTTTCTTTAGTTTCCATTGTTAAATAGTAACTTCCTAATATCATATCTTGTGTAGGAGTAGTAATTGGCTTACCATCTTTTAAACCTAAGATATTGTTAGTTGATAACATTAGAAGTCTTGCTTCTGCTTGTGCCTCTGTTGACAGTGGTAAATGGACAGCCATTTGGTCACCGTCGAAGTCAGCATTGTATGGAGTACATACTAGTGGGTGAAGTTTAATCGCTTTACCTTCAACTAATACTGGTTCAAATGCTTGAATACCCAGTCTATGAAGAGTAGGCGCACGGTTTAAAAGAACTGTTTGGTCTTTTATAACTTCGTCTAGTACGTCCCATATTTCTGGTCTAAGTCTTTCTACCATCCTCTTAGCAGATTTAATATTGTGTGCGTGTTCTCCCTGAACTAAACCTTTCATTACATAAGGTTTAAACAGCTCAAGTGCCATAAGTTTTGGCAAACCACATTGGTAGAATTTAAGTTCTGGCCCTACAACAATTACCGAACGTCCTGAATAATCAACACGTTTACCAAGTAAGTTCTGTCTGAAACGACCTTGTTTACCTTTAAGCATTTCTGATAAACTCTTTAATGGTCTGTTTCCTGGTCCAGTTACTGGTCTTCCCCTTCTACCATTATCAACTAGAGCATCAACTGCTTCTTGAAGCATTCTCTTCTCATTTCTTGCAATGATATCTGGAGCGCCAATATCTAATAGTCTTTTTAATCTATTATTTCTATTGATTACTCTTCTATATAAATCATTTAAGTCAGATGTTGCAAATCTACCACCGTCTAATTGGACCATCGGTCTAAGATCTGGTGGAATTACAGGTATTACATCTAAAACCATCCATTCCGGTTTATTGTTAGATTTAATAAATGCATCTACAACTTCTAATCTTCTTGTAATTCTTACTCTTTTTTGTCCTGTCGCATCTTCAAGTTCACTTCTTAGACTTTCAGCTTCTTTTTCAAGATCGATTTTCTCTAATAGGTCTTTGATTGCTTCAGCACCCATTTTAGCTTGGAAAGCATCTCCAAACTCTTCAACGGCATCTCTATATTCCATTTCACTTAAAAGTTGTTTTTCATATAGATTTGTTTTGCCATCTTCAACTTCTGTTACTATATATGATGCAAAGTATAGTACTTTTTCAAGTTCTCTTGGACTCATGTCTAAAAGAAGTCCCATTCTTGATGGAATTCCCTTAAAGTACCAGATGTGCGAAACTGGTGCAGCTAGTTCTATATGCCCCATTCTCTCACGTCTTACTTTAGCTTTTGTAACTTCAACTCCACACTTCTCACAAACTACGCCTTTATATCTAATTCTTTTGTATTTACCACAATTACATTCCCAGTCTTTAGTAGGTCCAAAAATCTTTTCACAGAATAGACCTTCTCTTTCTGGTTTTAAAGTTCTGTAGTTTATAGTTTCAGGTTTTTTCACTTCTCCGTAGGACCATTCTCTGATTTTATCAGGTGCAGCTAGCCCTATTCTTATTGAATCAATTAATTCGTAATCAACCAAGGAGCGTCTCTCCTTTCATAAAATAAAATATCTCTCTCAACTAAACATCTTACATAAAATCGTCGTAGTCGTCGTCATCGCTATCTTCTTCAACAAATCCTTCTGGAGCTTGATCTACTGAAATTCTTTGTATTGTTGACACAACTTTTTCTTGTCCATCTATTAGACCAGATACGTCTTCGTCTTCATAGCTATCTTCAACTCTGTCTATTCTATTCAGATCAGCGTCTACGTCTTCTTTTAAATCCATTTCATTTCCATGTTGGTCTAGAACTATTACTTCTAGAGCTAATGATTGTAATTCTTTGATTAAAACCTTAAATGATTCTGGAGTTCCTGGTTCAGGTATGTTTTTACCTTTAACAATCGCTTCATATGTTTTAACCCTGCCGACAATATCATCTGATTTTACCGTTAATATTTCTTGAAGTGTATGAGCGGCACCATAAGCCTCTAAAGCCCATACCTCCATCTCACCAAATCTTTGTCCACCAAATTGTGCTTTACCACCTAGTGGTTGTTGAGTTACTAATGAGTATGGTCCAGTAGATCTAGCATGTATTTTCTCGTCTACTAAGTGATGTAGTTTAAGCATATACATATATCCAACTGTTACAGGATTATGGAACATTTCACCAGTTCTACCATCTCTAAGTTGGATTTTTCCATCTTCAGAGTAACCAGCTTCAGTTAATGCATCTCTGATATCTTGGTCATTTGCACCGTCAAATACTGGAGTAGCAACATGCCATCCAAGTTTCTTCGCTGCAAGACCTAAGTGAACTTCAAGCACTTGTCCCAAGTTCATACGTGATGGTACCCCTAATGGATTCAGTACTATTTGCACTGGAGTTCCGTCAGGCATATATGGCATGTCTTCTTTAGGCAATATTCTAGAGATAACCCCTTTATTACCATGACGACCGCACATTTTATCTCCAACATTTATTTTTCTCTTAGTCGCAATGAATACACGAACCATTTCGTTTACACCAGGTTGTAATTCATCACCTTTATCTCTATTGAATATCTTAACGTCAACTACTATACCAGTTTCACCATGTGGTACTCTAAGCGAAGTATCTCTAACTTCTCTAGCTTTTTCACCAAAAATTGCTCTCAACAGTCTTTCTTCAGGTGAAAGTTCAGTTTCTCCCTTTGGAGTTACTTTACCAACTAAGATGTCACCAGCTTTAACTTCAGCACCTATTCTGATAATTCCTCTTTCGTCTAGGTTTTTAAGCATATCTTCACCAACATTAGGAATATCTCTAGATATCTCTTCAGGTCCTAATTTAGTTTCTCTAGCTTCTGATTCATATTCTTCAATATGAACTGATGTAAGAGTATCATCAATTACTAAGTCTTCGTTAACTAACATAGCATCCTCGTAGTTATATCCTTCCCAGTTCATAAATGCAGTTAGGATATTCTTACCAAGTGCCATTTCTCCAAGTTCAGTACTTGGACCATCAGCGATTATATCGCCTTTTTGTATTATTTCACCTTGTTCTACTATAGCTCTTTGATTAATAGTAGTACCTTGGTTTGCTCTTTTAAATTTATCAAGTGTATATCTAGTAATTCCCTTGTCAGAATCTCTAGTAATCTCAATTGAGTCTGCACTTACTTTGCTAACGAAACCACTTTCTTTAGCTATAACTACAACACCAGAGTCTTTTGCAGCCTTATACTCAATACCAGTACCTATTATAGGTGCTTCAGTAGTAAGTAGTGGCACAGCTTGTCTCTGCATGTTTGATCCCATCAGCGCCCTGTTAGCGTCATCGTTCTCAAGGAAAGGAATCATTGCGGTACCTACTGAAACTATTTGTTTCGGTGATACGTCCATGTAGTCAACATCTTTAGCATCATAAATATCTACTATTCCCATCAGACCTCTTGCAACTACTCTCTCGTTTACAAAATATCCGTTTTCATCTAGTTTCTCATTTGATTGTGCAATGATGTATTTATTTTCTGTATCTGCAGTAATATACTCAATATCTTTCGTTACTTTACCTTCACCTCTTATAACTTTTCTATAAGGAGCTTCAATAAATCCGTATTCATTAATACGTGCATATGAAGTAAGTGAAGTAATCAGACCTATATTAGGTCCTTCTGGTGTCTCTATCGGACACATTCTACCGTAGTGAGAGTTGTGAACGTCCCTAACTTCATATCCCGCTCTATCTCTACTTAAACCACCAGGTCCAAGTGCTGACATTCTTCTCTTATGAGTAAGTTCTGTCAGTGGATTAGTTTGATCCATGAATTGAGAAAGTTGCGAACTACCAAAGAATTCTTTAATAGCAGCAGTCAGTGGACGAATATTTATAAGTAGTTGTGGAGTAATAACTTCAATATCTTGAATAGTCATTTTTTCCTTAATTACTCTTTCCATTCTTGCAAATCCTATTCTGAATTGGTTTTGTAAAAGTTCACCAACTGAACGAATTCTTCTGTTGCCTAAATGGTCAATATCATCTACTAATCCTATTCCTTGGAATAGACCTAACTCATAACTAACACTCGATAATACATCATCTACTAAAACATGTTTTGGACTTAATTTTTTAAGATTTTCTTTGATGATTTCTTTAAGCACTTCTACATCATCATTTGCATCTACTAATTCCTTCATTAATGGATAGTAAACTTTTTCTTTAAGTCCTAATTCTGCAAAATCTATATCTAATTCAAACGCCTTAGGATCTACAAAATTATTACCTAATACATTGGCTCTCTTATCTCCATCTAGCAATACCGTTACTTTGTTGATACCAGCATTTTCGATTTCCAGAGCTTTTTCTTCAGTAATAATCTCACCCTCAGAAACTAGTATTTCACCTGTTTCTCTGTCAATAATGTCATCAGCGCTTCTCATAAACTTAATTCTTTCGGAAATTGCTAATTTTTTATTAAATTTATATCTACCTACTTTTGCTAAATCATATCTCTTATTATCAAAGAACATATTGTTAAATAGTGATTCTGCACTATCTAAAGTAGGTGGTTCACCCGGTCTTAACTTTTTGTAAATTTCAATAATAGCTTCTTCCCTATTATTGGTTATATCTTTTTCTAGTGTATTAAGCAATTGCTCAGTTTCACCGAAAAGTTCTAAAATCTCTGCACGACTTTCAACGCCTAGTGCTCTAACTAGAATAGTCATAGGAATCTTTCTATTTCTATCAATTCTAGTGTGTACTATATCATTAGAGTCAGACTCTAACTCTATCCAAGCACCTCTGTTTGGTATCAATGTAGAAGAATACAGTTTTTTTCCTGTCTTATCTGTTTCTTCCTTATAATATACTCCAGGAGACCTAACTAATTGACTTACAACAACTCTTTCTGCACCATTGATAATAAAGGTACCATTTGGTGTCATAAGTGGGATATCTCCCATAAAAACTTCTTGTTCCTTAATTTCTCCAGTCTCTTTATTCACTAGTCTAACTCTAACTTTAAGTGGAGCTGAATAGTTTGCATCACGTTCCTTTGCCTCATCAAGACTGTACTTTATCTCATCTGAAATATAGTGGTCTACAAATTCAAGAATTAAAGTCCCTGAATAATCTTCTATTGGCGACACATCGTCTAGGACCTCTTTTAATCCTTCACTAGTAAACCAATCGTAAGATGAAGTTTGTACCTCGATTAAATCCGGTAAATCTAATACCTCTTCAACTCGAGAGTAACTCATTCTTACTCGTTTTCCCAATTTCACAGGATGTACCATATAAAATCTTCACCCCTCATTTGAACAATTCCAAAAGCATTAACATACAATTTACTAAAATAAAATATGGCATAAAAACCCATATTAATCATTATTATGCGATTTTCTATGTTATCACATTTCTAGCCTTATGTCAACTCAATATAGAGCATATAAAAATAAGTTTTTTATATGAATTTTCAATTATTGCTTTTATTACTCATTATATTATAATCTTAATATACGGAGGTGTAAAATGAAAATTAATGAATTTTACAGTAATTTTGAATTAGTTGAAGTTAAAGAGATTGATGAAATAAATTCTGAAGCCTATCACTTTATACACAATAAGACAAAGGCTGAATTGATATACTTGAAAAATGATACTGAAATAAAAACTTTTGGTATCGGATTTGCAACTCCTCCTGAAGATTCAACAGGTGTTGCGCACATAGTCGAACACAGTGTTTTATGTGGTTCAAAGAAATATAAGACAAAAGAGCCTTTTATGGACTTAGTAAACAGCTCTACTCAGTTGTTCTTAAATGCTATGACCTTTTCGGATAAGACTATTTACCCACTGTCTACACGAAATAAAAAAGACTTTTACAATCTAGTGGATGTCTATCTAGACGCGGTTTTTTACCCAGCTATGTATGACAAAAAAGAGATTTTTCTACAAGAAGGTTGGCATTATGAGATTGATAGCATTGATGACGATATTACATACAATGGCGTAGTATACAGTGAAATGAAAGGTGCTTATTCTGATCCCGAAGAACAGATTAGGGAGATAATTGGGCAAAACATATATACGGACTCAACTTATAGCCATGACTCTGGTGGAGATCCATACGATATAGTCAATCTTACATATGAGGACTTTTTGGAATTTCACAGCAAATACTATCACCCGTCAAATAGCTATATATTTTTGCACGGAGATTTAGACATACAAGAATTCTTAGAATATATCGACATCAACTATCTTAATGAATTTGAATACAGTGATATAAAATCAGATGTTGTCATAGGAGAAATAGTTAAATCTCCTTCTTTCATATCTACTAACTATTCTATTGGCAATGATGAAGATTCAGAAAACAAAGATTATTTTGCATACTCTTTCGTAAGTGGAGAAAGCATAGATAATGCAAGTATATTTATGCGAATGTTTATGTCAGAACTCCTATTAGACGCAGATGCAGCACCGCTTAAAGAAAATTTACTTAAGAGCAAAATCGGAGATGACTACTTCTCTACTATTTCTTCTAATTTACCATTAGATATGAGCTTTATAGTCAAAAATGCCAATAGTGAAAATTTTGAGAAATACATTCAAATAATAGATGATACACTATTAGAATTAGTGGAAAATGGAGTTAATAGAGATTTAGTTGATGCTACAATTAATAAGTTTGAGTTTATACTCAAAGAACCTGCTGGTGTCAATCAAGGAGTTTCTTTATTCATTAGATCTCTAACCGGTTGGAGATATGGTGCAAACCCTTTTAATTCACTTGAGTTCTCTGATTTAATTGAAGATTTGAAATCAAAAGTTGATGAAGGCTATATAGAGAACTATATAGAGGAAAACATCTTAAACAACCCGCATAAATACTATATGCTCATAACTCCTAAAAAGGGTCTTTTTGAAAGTATGGATAAGAAGCAAAAAGAAACTCTTGCAAAATATAAGGAAAACATGAGCGAAGATGAATTAAATAAGCTCATAGAAGAAAATTTAAGACTGACTCAATATCAAATGGAAGACGATTCGCAAGAAGCAAAAGATACTATTCCATCGCTTGAAATTTCTGATATAAATACAAAAGTAATTGAGTTAGATACTAGAGTAGAAACAGTTAACGATATAACTTTACTGAAAACTGTTACTCCTTCAAACGGAATAATGTATATGGATCTGGCTTTTGACACTTCCCACTTAAGCGAAAGCGAACTATCGACTTTAGGAGTACTACTTTCACTACTCGGAAATATGAACACTGAAAACTTTTCATATTCGGATTTAGATAATGAGATTTATATAAACACTGGGGGTATTTACTTCTCGACTAGAGCTTATTCTGACTATTATAATAAAGAGTTTTACTATCCAAAGATGATGATAAGTTCTAAGGTACTAGTATCCCATGTCGATAAACTGGTTCCAATCATAGAAGAAATCATAAAAACATCTGATTTTAATAATCATGATAGAATTTTAGACTTACTAAAAGGAGAAAAGTCTGATTTAGAAATGAGAATAGAGTCAGCAGGTCATTCAGTAGTAGTGTCACAACTGAGTGCACTTTTTAGAAAAACTTCCAAATATCAAAGCATAACCGACGACTTTGACTTCTTCATATATTTAAAAGAACTGCTTAACAACTTTGACAATGAATTTGATACATTGCTTAAAGAAGTAGAATCCGTTTATAAAAAAGTATTCAATAGAAAGAATCTCGTAGTCTCTATTGCTGGAGAAGCACAAAACCTAGACTTACTTGATAAAAGCATATTAGAAATGGTAGATAGATTACCTAATGATGAATATTCTAAAGAGGATATTGTTTTAGATAATCAAACCAAATCTATTGCTATACTTAATTCATCCAATGTCCATTATATAGGCAAGGGTTTCGACTACAATGCCCTAGGACAGTCTTATGAAGGTAGTATGACAGTCTTGTCCTCAATCCTAAGCGGAACCTATCTACACAGCAATATAAGAGCTAAGGGAGGGGCATACGGGACGGGATCAATCCTAAATATATCTGGTCTAGCAAGTTTATATAGCTATATGGATCCGAATATATTGGAAACACTTAAAGTTTATAATGAAATCCCTGAGTTAATAGACAATATGAACTTAGATCAAAAAGAACTTACTAAGTATATTATAGGAATCCTTAACTCCTTTGACCCACCTAACTCACCGAGAGCAAATTCCAGAACTGCTCTTAGTAGACACATTACCGGATTCGGATCTAAGGAATTAGAACACTTAAAGGCACAAGCTCTAGAAACAGATTTAAGTAAACTTCACGAATACAAAACCATGTATAAGGAAGGATTGGAGCAAAACTATATTTGTATTTTAGGTAATAAAGAAAATGTGAAAAACAGTGGAATTGAATTTGATAAGATAATTGATTTAATATAAAAAAACTTTGCCAAGAACTAACTTGGCAAAGTTTTTATTTTTGTTTGTCTGGCATAATTGGTGGACTTACTATATAAAATCCACTAGTTAAACCATCAGAAATATTTATATTCTTGTGTGGTACATTCTTTTTGATATAAACAGAATCTCCACTTTCTAGTTCATAAACATCTTTTCCGACTGTAACTTCAAGTTTACCGTGTTCCACGATAATTATTTGTTCTGTAGGTTGAATTATGAATCCATCCGAATACTCTTCACCTGGTTGTAAGAAAAAGTTTATCACCATCATACTTGGTTCAAATCCAAGATTTCTAGCTGATGCTGAAACTATTTCAAACTCTAATTCTGAATTGGCAAAAGCCATTCTCATTCTATCGCCCTTTTTTACAAGAACACTTTCGTTTTCAGATTCTTCCATCAATAGGTATATTGGTGTCTCTAAAGCTTCTGATATCTTCTTTAAAGAAGACAAACTTGGTTCTACTAATCCTCTCTCTAATTGGGATATATAACTTGACGATAATCCTGACATTTCTGAAAGATCATTCAGTTTCATATTACGTTTCTTCCTAATGTCTCTAATTCTTTGACCTAGCATAAATCTTCTCCTTGTTTCTCATTTTTCTGTTATAGCTTTACATTAACTACCGTTACATAAGTATATAATCAAATCATAAACACTATATACCCAAATAAGTTTGAAATAGTTGTGAAAAATGAAATAATTGTTAATTATTTAAGTATATTTAATTAATACTTAAATATCTGTTTTATTCGCATAAAAATAATGTAATAAGAGTCATGAGTGAACCCACTCTGTTTTATTTTAACTCAAATTACAATATCGATTTAACTATTTCTTGTAGAGCTAATTTTAAAATCAAGACAATTATACCATAAGAATTGTAGAATGAATACAGTATTATTTAATATTTTAAATGTTTTTTAACTACACATAAAAAGGAGCCTATTAGGCTCCTTTAAGTATAAAACTTATTTTACTTCTACTGATGCTCCAACTTCTTCAAGTTTAGCTTTAATTTCTTCTGCTTCTTCTTTAGAAGCGCCTTCTTTAATTGCTTTTGGAGCTTCGTCAACTAATGCTTTTGCATCTTTAAGTCCTAAGCCAGTAATGTCTTTAACAACTTTAATAACTTTAACTTTTCCTGCACCTGCGTCAGTCAAGACAACGTCAAATTCAGTTTTCTCTTCTGCTGCACCTGCTGCTTCTCCACCAACTGCTGCACCTGCTACTGCTACTGGAGCTGCTGCTGATACACCAAATTTTTCTTCTGCTGCTTTTACTAATTCGTTTAATTCAAGCACGCTCATTTCTTCTATTGCTTGTAGTATTTCTTCAAAGTTCATTAATATACCTCCGTTTTATAAATTTTATTCTTCTGTAGTTGCTTCTTCAACAACTTCTTCAGTTTGCTCTTCTTCTACAACTATTGGGCAAGCTTCAACAACTGGCTCTTCAACAGCTGGCTCTTCTGCAACTGCTTCTTCAACAACAACTTCTTCAGCTACAGGTTCTTCTGTCACAGGTTCTACAACTTCTTCTCCCGCTTCTTCTTTTTGCTTAGCAATAGCATCTAGTAAATAAACTAGGTTTGATACTGGAGCTTTTAAGCTGCCAAGTAATTTTGCAATCAATACTTCTCTTGATGGTATTGAAGCTAACTCTTTAACACCTGCTAAATCAATTATTTTACCTTCGATTAAACCTGCTTTAATTTCAAGTTTATCATTATCTTTGGCAAATTTTTGTGTGATTCTAGCAGCTGAAGTAGCGTCTTCACCTGCAATTGCTAGGGCATTAGGTCCTGTTAGATATTCATTGAAATCTTCATATCCTAATTCTTTAAATGCAAATCTCATCAATGTATTTTTATATACTTTATAGTCTACTCCATTAGCTCTGTATTCATCTCTCAATTGAGTGATTTCTTCAACAGTAAGACCTCTATAGTCTACTAACACCACTGATGGAGAGTTTTCAATTTTCTCTTTGATCTCTGCAACTACTGCTTGTTTTTGTTCTAGTACTTTGTCTTTCACACTTTCACCTCCTGAACATTAAAAAAATCTCATCGCAAACGGATGAGATTTATCTATAAAAAGAAAGTTTTCTTAATTTATATTCTCACCTCGGTAGGATTATTAAGACTTTCATCCCCTACTGTCTGCGGTATTTTTATTTACATTAGAATTATATTTTATATATACTTTATTGTCAAGCTTATTCCATTAATTTAGCGCCATTAATTTTAACACCAGGTCCCATTGTTGAAGCAACAGTAACACTTCTTAAGTATCTACCTTTTGCTGCAGATGGTCTAGCCTTAATAACAGCTTCCATAACAACTTTAAAGTTGTCAATTAATTTTTCGCTACCGAAAGAAACTTTTCCTATCGGAACATTGATTATAGATGCTTTGTCTACTCTATATTCAACTTTACCAGCTTTAATTTCTTTAACTGCATTTCCAACTTCAAAAGTAACAGTTCCTGATTTAGGGTTTGGCATTAATCCTTTAGGTCCTAAAACTCTACCGATTTTACCAACAACACCCATCATATCTGGCGAAGCAACTACTACGTCAAATTCAAACCAGTTTTCTTTTTGAATTCTCTCTACTAGTTCTTCTCCACCTACATAGTCAGCGCCAGCTTCTTCAGCTTCTTTAACTTTATCGCCTTTAGTAATTACAAGAACTCTTGTAACTTTACCTGTACCATGTGGTAGTACTACTGCTCCTCTAACTTGTTGGTCAGCGTGTCTTGGATCTACACCAAGTCTAACAGCTAATTCAACAGTCTCATCAAAATTTGCTTTTGATGTCTTTAATACTAAGTCTAAAGCTTCAGCTGGATCGTAAAACTTAGTTCTATCTACTAATTTTAAGCTTTCACTATACTTTTTACCTCTTTTTGGCATTTACATAACCTCCTTGTGGTATTGGCGGAAACTTAATTCCTCCCACTAATCTTCTACTTCGATTCCCATACTTCTTGCAGTACCTGCTACCATGCTCATTGCTGTTTCAAGTGTAGCTGCATTTAAGTCTGGCATTTTTGTTTCTGCAATTTGTTGAACTTGTTCTTTAGTCAGTTTACCAACTTTTTGTTTGTTTGGTACTGATGATGCTTTATCCATTCCAAGAGCTTTCTTAATTAAAATTGAAGCTGGTGGAGTTTTAGTGATGAAGCTAAATGATCTGTCTTGGTACACAGTTAATACAACTGGTATAATCAGACCTGCTTGATCAGCTGTCTTAGCATTAAATTCTTTTGTAAATTGCATGATATTAACACCGTGAGGTCCTAATGCAGTACCTACTGGCGGTGCTGGTGTTGCCTTTCCTGCAGGAATTTGTAATTTAACTAAAGCTATAACTTTCTTTGCCATTAAATTTGACACCTCCTAAAATGTGGTTTTGGCGGGATACTCCCTCCCACTCGCGACCATAAATGATCTATATAATATTGCACAAATGCATTATTATCTCTTTATATTCCTTCAACTTGATCAAAATCAAGTTCCAAAAGCGTATCTCTACCGAACATAGAAATAAAGACTTTAACTTTTCCTTGGTCAAAATCAACATTTTCTATATTACCCATGAAATCCTTAAATGGTCCCATAAGTATTTTTACAGAGTCTCCTACTTCTAGTTCAAAATTAATAGGTTTCTTATCAATAACCCCAAGAGCTTTAACTTCTTCATCAGATAGTGGAACTGGTTTAGAACCTGGTCCTACAAATCCAGTAACACCTCTAGTATTTCTAACTAAATACCATGACTCATCTGTCATGATCATCTTTACCAATACATAACTTGGATATAGTTTTCTTTCTTTTACTTTCTCCACGCCATTTTTTGTATCTGTATATTCTTCAGTTGGAACTCTGATTTCTTGGATTATGTCTTCCATGCCCCTATTAACTACCATTTTTTCCATAGTAGTTTTTACTTTGTTCTCGTGTCCTGAATAAGTATGGGCAACATACCACTTTGCCTCTTCTACTTTATCTTTCACGCTATCTGTAGCATCCATCATGGGTTCCTCCCTGTCTTTATCCGATTATAAAACTTAATAAGCCATTGATAAGTACGTCTAAAACGCCAACTAAGGCTGCTGCTAAAACACTCATCATTATTACTACACCAGTGTAATTAGTTAGCTCTTTTTTGGTTGGCCAAATTACTTTTCTCATTTCTGCTTTAACGCCTGTTAAGAACTTACTAGTTTTTCCTTTTTCAGCTGTTTTAACATTGTCTTTTTGAGCTGCCATTATAAACACATCCTTATCTTAAATAATTATTTTGTTTCCTTGTGTGCTGTGTGATCTTTACAGAACTTACAGTATTTTTTAAGTTCTAGTCTTTCAGTTGTGTTTTTTTTGTTTTTACTAGTAACATAATTTCTATTTTTACATTCTGTACAAGCTAATATTACTCTATCTGCCATAAATGACACCTCCTATATATCATGCAAACCCGATTTATCCACTTAAAAACAGTGGTTTGATATTATGTAATTAAACATAGTAATTCCATTATCAAATCTACCTTTATAAGTTACCATATCTTCAAGAATAAGTCAATAAAAAAAGAGCTTCTTATAAGAACTCTTCCTAATCAACGAAGTAATTCTATCATAATATTTTTACTATTACAATAGCTATTTATATTTTTATTTAAGTTTATTTGATTATATGATATCATTTTTATTTAATAAGGCTTGGTGATTACTATATGAATAACTTTTTTATGAATGAAGCACTAAAAGAAGCAAAGAAATCTTTTGACCTAGACGAAGTTCCCATAGGAGCAATAATAGTAAAAGATAACGAAATAATAGGAAGAGGACATAATACTAAGGAGCATACCAATAGTCCACTGAACCATGCAGAGATGATTGCAATAAGCAATGCTTGCGAAAAAATTGGTGATTGGCGACTTATTGGCTGTGATCTGTACGTTACTCTTGAACCTTGTGCAATGTGTGCAGGAGCAATATTAAATTCTAGAATCAGCAATGTATATATAGGAACTAGAGATCAACGTATGGGTTGTGCTGGTACTGTAATTAATCTATTAGATATGCCTACTTTCAACCACAAAGTTAAAGTTGAATTTGGAGTACTAGAAAATGAATCAAGCTCCCTAATCAGCTCTTTCTTCTTGAAACTTAGAAATAGAAAATAAAAAACCTGCAATTAATTGCAGGTTTTTATATTTAAACTATTTTGCGTTTGTTGCTGCACCTTCCATAGCTGCCATATAGCCTTCAACAGTTATTGTAACAGTTGATGCTAATTCTGGAACGTCTGGAACATTTTTATGGTTTTCGTCTCTTTCTTTAACTGGCATAGAAGTAATTTCTTCAATTGTTTTACCAATTGTCCATTCTTCTAAGCTAGCAGCTTGTTCAAACCACTCAGCGCCAATTTCTGAAGCTTTTCTCATACCATAATCTTCTAATAATTCTTTTTTAGTTAAGATATCGTCTTTTCTTTCAGCTATTTTACCTTCAGCATCTACATTTACTGGTAATTGCATAACATCAATGATATTAGCTACAACTTTACCTTCAGCGTCAAATGCTAAAGCACTCATAGTAGTATTAACTTGGATCTTAGCTAATTTATCTCCATCAGCTGGTGTTCCCGCAACGCTAGTAGTAACTCCAAGACCTAATTCAACTGCTTCACCTTGAACGTCTACTGCATTTTCCCAAGCTTCAGCAATAGCTGCTTGGTAAGATTCAATAGTTACTGTTACAGTTGATGCTAATTCTGGAACGTCTGGAATAGCAATATGGTTTTCGTCTCTTTCTTTAACTGGCATATTTACAACTTCATCAGCTGTTTTACCTATACACCATTCTTCAAGAGAAGCGTATTGTTCATGAATTTCTGCTCCAATTTCTGAAGCTTTTCTCATACCATATTCATCAGCTTTTACTTTTTTCGTTGGATAAGTATCTTCTGGATTTAAGTCTGCATCTGAATTATCTGCTGCAAAGTTTGCTTTAGTTTGAGCTTCGTCAATTTGAATTTTAACGATTTTACCTTCTGAATCAAATGCTACTGCTGCAATAGAAATATCTGCTTGTGCTACTGCCGCTTTATCACCATCGGCATCTTTAGATGAATTTGTTCCACCTACAATACCTAAACCAATTTTAGCAATTGCGCCTTCAGCAACTTCTGCTGGTTCTTCTGTTTCTTCAGTTTCAGTTTCTTCAACTGGAGCTGGAGTTGGTTCTTCAACTTTCTCTTCTTTTTTACCACAAGCTACAACAGACATTGACATCGTAGCAAGTGCTAATAATAGTGCTAACTTTTTCTTCATTAATTAATCCCCCTATTAATTTATTCATTATCAATCATACATATAATTATTGAGTTTGTCAATCTATTAGCATATTATTTCACAAATATTTCAACTTATTTTTCGACTAATACTCTATTATAATTACATTATATATTCACTACCTGGACTTAAGAAATTTCTAGTGTTTTCTAACGCCTCTACTAATTGGTTTACTTTGTCTTTAAGTGCCAATACATCGTCAATATACGCTTCTTTCTCAATAAGCATATCATCTGTAACTTCATTCTGACTCAAAATAAAGCTAGATACGGGAAAATCTATGATAACGCTGTTGAAATCAACCATATCATCAAGTTCATCTTCCAGTTTAGAGAGAGCTGATTTCACATTCTCTATTTGTACGAATATATAATCGTCAAAATTCTTTTTATCATCACTTTTGCTCTCTGCTGAAATTCCTTCAATTAAAAAATCTATTTCTTCCATTGCCTTTTCACTATATATAATGACCCTGTCTATTTCATTAATCAGTTCATTGTTTTCATATAACATTTCTTTACCTCTATTATTAAATATCTATATTACAATACATGCAGTCTCCACAACCTTCAAAATATCTTTCTATGCTATCACTTCCGCTAATAAACTTCAAGTATGCATTTATTTCGCCGAGAGTGCTCTCTATTGCAACTTTGGAAATATCTACATCTACGATGCTTCCATCTCTCAAAAAGTATATTGAAGCTTCCTTAACCATTCTATCATATATTTTTTCCATTGCATACGAATACAATTGCAATTGCGGAGTATAAAGTTTTACTAATTCATCTTTATTACCCAACTTATTCGTCTTGAAATCTGCGATGATTAAATCATCACCATCAAATTGAACTAAATCCACTGCACCATTAATATACCCATTTTTTAGGGAAACTGTAAAATCAACTTCTGTTTCAGAGTCAAGCTTTTTAAATATCTTTAGGAAGTTTGCTACATATGTCGACAAATCAGAGATATCTCCTTCATCATAATCAATCATCTCACTATCTAGAACATCTCGTAGTATGTTTTCACTATATCCTTTTTCTATTATGTTTTCTATTACTTTATGGATCAATGTCCCTTTAGTAAGTGGATCTATATTGCTAGAACTATCTTTATTCACTTCCTCTTCTAAGGCAATATCTACCTCAGAATCTTTAGTTGCCTCATCAAGAACACTTTCTTTAATCTTCAAGATATATTTAAAATAGTACTGTTTTTTACACTTCTTAAATATTTGAAATGCAGTTATATTAGAAAGACTTTTTCTACTATCATCTACATCTTTATCCATTAGAATAGGAGTTAAAACTTCGTTTGTATCAGTAGAGTCAGTATTTAGTCTTTGAAACTCCGGTACCCTTTCTGATTCTTTTGAAGATATATTGGTAATTTCAATATATTGATTGGTTCCTATGTCAATCAGTCTACCTAAAAGAGTCTTGGGATTGACTTTCTCGTGCCCAATTCCCGAAAGGATAAGTTGTTCCTCAGCTCTAGTCATAGCAACATAAAGTAGTCTATTTAACTCCTCGTTTTCTTTTTTCAGTATAATATCTCCAAGTTCTTGATATAGCAGATTATTATCTTTTATATTAATGCCCATCCCAAATCTAGAATCAAATCGTATCTTAGAATTATCAGATCTAGCCTTATTTGTAGTATCATATAGGATTACTATTTTAAACTGCAATCCTTTGGAACCATGAATTGTCATTAAATTAATTGCATCTAGTCCCGATTTTTCTACATCTGCTTCTGTTTCTCTACTCTCTTTAACTTCTTCTATATAATCAATAAAATCTTCTATATATCCATTGTTATTTATTGAATACTCCATAGCCATATCTTTATATTTATTGATATTTGCAATGGATTGATCTGAAAACTTCTTCATTGCATAGATTTCTTCTACCCTAAAGATTTCTACTGCCTTATCAACAATTTCCCATGTTTCTAATCTGGGAAGTATGTTATTTAGAGCTATCAACTTTCCATACCCAGCATTGCATTTTTTGGATACTTGGGAATATTCTCTCATTCCATCTATTACTTTACTCTTATTTAACAGTTTGATCTTCAATAATTCATCGTCACTTAACCCAATTAATGGACTTCTCATTAATCCAATAAGACTTAAATCATCATTAAGATTGGAAATAGACTTAAGTAAATTATTCAGGTCAATAATCTCATTTTGAGTATAAAAATTCCCACTACTGCTGTTGATATAAGGTATTGAAGATTCTTTAAGCTTTTCTTCTAGATATTTAAGCTTTGAAGTTCGTCTAAACAAAATTGCAATATCACTATAAGAATAGCCAGACTCAATTGCCACTTTTATCTTTTCTACTATTAGCTCGGCTTCTAACTCAAACTCACTTAAATCACTTTCTCCATCTGGATATATAATTTCTACCATTTCATTTTCAATCTCTTTATGGTGTTCCATTCCGTTATAGTCTTTTATCAAATAGGAAAACACTTCATTTACGGCATCAATTATTCTCTTTGAGGATCTATAATTCACTTTCAAATTTATGACCAAGCCATCAGCTTTCTCTATATCCTTTAAAGTTTCATTGTAAGCTTCAACATCTGCACCCCTAAAAGCGTAAATTGACTGTTTAGGATCTCCTACTACGAAGAGATTGTTTCTGTCCAAAGGTTTATTTACACTACATAATTTATAAAAAAGTTCTCTTTGAATTAAATTTGTATCTTGATATTCATCAATCATAATATATCTAAATTGATTCTGATAATGCTCTACGATTTTGCTGTCATTTAGCAATTCATTACATTTTATCAGTAAGTCTTCATAGTCTAAAACTCCTAGCGAATCCTTCTCTTTTGAAAAAGCCTTATCCATCTCATTAATTAATTTTAGTGAGATTTCATAATACTTCATATTCAGTTTTTCATACTTCACTAAATAGCCAGAAAGATATTCTGCAACTTCATCTAAGTCTTTTTGATATGCCTTACAGGTCCCTGTGTTATTAAGAATGTAATTAATTATCTCTAATTCATCCGTTTCGCTATATTTTTTCAACTTGAAAGTTTCCCATATCTCACTTTTAGTAAGTTCAATTATCTTCTTAGATCTCTTTTGAGTCACAGCAATTTCTTCGTATAAAGAAACTATATCATCTACTTTTTCACTACTTAATTCCACATCTATTATTTTTGAATCTATTAAACCAATTATCTCTTCATCAGTTTGAAGGTCAATCCTTCTTTTTTTATACATTGAATTAAATAATCCTACTAATTCATTTACACTTGAGTATTTAAATTCTAACATTAAGTCCTTTAGTACTTCATTGTCCTCTAAATTTGCTTTTAATACAGAAGCAATAGCAGAATTTAACAGTTTCTCTCCACTGAAATCATCTATTACTTCGAAATTAGGATCAATTTCAGCTTCAATGGGATTTTCTCTCAAAATATTGGTGCAAAAAGAGTGAATTGTCGATATATGAGCAGCGTTCATTTGATTATAATAATCCATGTTTCTCGGGCTTTCACGTCTTCTTTTATATAACTCATCACTAATTCTAGTCTTCATTTCTGCACTAGCTTTTTTTGTAAAAGTTATTGCAAGTATTGATTCAACTTCCCTGCCAATTGGTAATTTACCATTATTTAGTATTTCAATATATCTATCAGTAAGCACTTTGGTCTTTCCAGTACCAGCACTGGCATTTACACATATATTTTTATCTATGGTCTTAATTGCCAATTCCTGTTCTCTGTTATAGTTCATCTTCGCCTACCTCTTTCTCATCATATCTGCACACATCTTTAAAAGGACAATGTTCATTACATTTTTTCGGTCTTACTCTATAATCTCCATTCAATATTGACTCGTATATTCCCAATAAATCTTGTTCAATGGAATCAAGAAAATCAATTAGTCCCTCAGAATCTAATTTATTCTTCGAATTTCCACTATAGTATTTAGTATTCATGAAAGCATGGTTTATCTTTCTAGTCCGAATCTCTTCGTATATGGCCGCTGCAACGGTTTCTTTTCCAATACCTAGAGAATATATAGGCATCTGCAACACTTCACCTCTCATGACGCTTGATGATGTAGGACTGCTTGACGTCTTGTAATCTATGATTATATTAGCTTCTCCATTACTATCTATTCTGTCAATTCTTCCTAAAATATTAAAATCACTATTCAATTTAGATTTGTAGTAAAATTCCTCTTCATAGTACTTTGGCAAAAACTTGAAATCCATATCTGCCAATCTGTTTAAATCCTCGTTTATAAGTCCAATTACTGAATAATTTATTACATCTAAATATACTCGTCCTTCATTTTTTGAAGTATCTATATCGTATTTACTAGATATAGCATCTGCTATCATATTTATTTCATCAGTCAGCAGTTCTAAATTATCATGAAACCTATTTAACTCTAAACTGTTTTTCTTATAGAATATCTGTAGAATTTCATGTAGTATATTTCCTCTATTTCGATAGAATTGATCTTCATATTGTCTATCCATCTTCTCTATATTCATTACATACTTCATATAAAATAAAAATGGACAATCATAATAGGTTTGTAGACTATTGGCTGAGTACTTATAGTCTTTAAACAAGTTTATGATATATTCAATGTTTTCAGAGTTTTTTACTACCCCAGCAAAAGGATTGTCACCTTTAAATCTCTCTATCTCAGTAGACACTAATTCATTTATAATATCAAAGTATTCTTTATCCAATGCTTTTACATAGTTAATATACTCTGCACTGTTTAAGACATCTTTGTCATAAAGTATTTTTAGTTTCAAGTCCTTAATAGTCGTTATTTCATCGTAATTGCTCTTAATTCTATTAGTATTTTCAACTAAAACACTTCCCAAATCCTCTATCTTTAGTCTATCTGCAATATCCCTAACTAGAATTGAACTTTCTGTCTTATTCTCCTGATCTTCCGACGTAAATGATATATACAATTTCTTATTAGTATTGGAAACAGCATTGCAGAATTTCAGTATTTCATTATCAAAAATTTCTTCTTTAGATTTTATATCTATTCCCTGCTTTAAAAGCATATCCCAATTTCTAGAATTTAATATGAAATTGTCTTCTTCCACAGACGGGTAAGAAGAATTCATGCCACATAAAAACCTGATATCGTCTTTTAAACCAAGAGCGTTGATAAAACTATATACATTCACTCCGCCTTCAGTCCTACTAGACTTGTATTCACTAGTATTTAAGTATTGGCTTAATAATTCGATTAGTTCATTTGTTTCAAGTTCTAAGACTTCTTTTGAGTCCCTCAATTTCCCAATGGACTCTTCAATCAATTTATGAGAGTGGATATCTCGTTTAAGTATTTTTTCATCATAATCTTTCTGATTATCATCTAAGATTTTTTTAAGCACTTTAAACTCTTCGTAATATTTTCCTAATTCCTCAACAAACTCATTCTCACTAAATCTATTTAATAGAGACTCAATTCTTGATATCAACTGTTTTACATCATCGTAATATTCCATGTCAAAACAAAGGTCTTCACCTGTATCAAAGATTGACTTAAGTTCAGAAAGTGAATTGAACTCTAGTGGTCTCAATGCTTTTTCGAGAGAATGTTTGTCTTCTATTTCCAAATCACAGAAGTAATAGTTTTTGATGTAGTTAATTACGTCTTTTCTCTCTCCACCAGTTTCTAAAATAGCTAGAATTCCTAACAATTCCCTAATTATTGGCGAGTTTTTAAAATTAGAATTATAGTATACGTTTAACTTAATTCCCTCTTCAATTGCCACTTTGGAAATAATATCCAAATAGTCATTGGAACTAACCACTATAGAAATATTTTCCAGTGGGCATTCTTCATTTTCTGCCTTGATAAATTCAAATATTTTCTTCACTTCAAAATATTTGGTCTTTCCACGAATAAACTTGATATCATCAGTTTGTACTTCAGTTTCGCATAAAGTCGTTTTAGCCAGTTCATTAAAAATGGTACTTTCGTCATCAAATCTTTTATCCACTGTGTTCAAAAAGGATAAATCAGCTTTGGTCTTTTCAATAATTGTGTTTCTCCTATCTACATCATATGGTAGTTTCACAAGTATTTTCACACCAGAATCAGCCATTGACTTAATTAGTTCCATTTCAATCCTTCTAAACTCCAAAAAATCACTGATTATTACACTCTCAAATGGAAATGTATACTCTTTTTCCTTTAATATATCTATGCAGATTATATATTCATCTTCTCTGTCATTTAGTTTATATGTGCTCAAAAAGCTTTCATATCTCTCATAAATAAGTTTTATCTCTTCTATTGATTCAGGACCACTAACTGAAAATAACTGGTCCACACTAAGTATGTTTCTTTTAAACTCAGTTATTATTTGCTCTACTTGCAAGAAAAAACCATCTTTATCGCCCATATGCGCATAATAAGATAGTTTTCCTTCATTTAACAATTCATTATAAGCCCTTCTCAAAAGTATATTCTTTTGAAAAGTATCTATTTTCTTAATATCTTTTCCTATAATCAACCCTACTAAATCGTCAAATGAAATGATCTGATTATTTAGCACTCCACCTTTTCTATCGGCAAATTCAATAGTCTTTCGCCTTAAAAGAGAAGCATTGGGAAGAATGTAAGTCTCCCCATTTGCTCCTTCTTGATTTTCCCCTACTTTATAGTTTGACAACATTAAATACTTCATGACTATTTCCAACCTTTAAATAATGGTAAACTAGCAGCACCTATAATTCCAGCATCGTTTAAATATGCAGCTTTTATGACATTTA
The DNA here is from genome assembly GCA_012728335.1 of Tissierellia bacterium. GTDB lineage: Bacteria > Bacillota > Clostridia > Tissierellales > Peptoniphilaceae > JAAYFG01. The sequence goes on from JAAYFG010000036.1 coordinate 27,297, forward strand.
TATCTGAATAGTTGTTAATGTGTTTCTCATACGAATCAAGCATTTCCTCCCACCAGTATTCAGCCGAATTAATAACTCCACCACCGATAATAACACCTGCTGGATCAAGCATATTCTTTATGGAAGTAAGAAATATTCCAAAGTCATAGGCAAATTGTTTTACTGCCTTTTTAGCATTTTCATCAGTGCTCATTCTCTCAATTATCTCTTCACCAGTAATTCTATTTCCTGTTAGCTCTTCGTAATTAAGTTCTATTGCTGTCCCAGAAATATATCTTTCTACACATCCTTTTTGTCCGCACATACATTGTCTTCCATCAGGAGAAAAAATCACATGACCTAATTCTCCGCCTAAATAGTTGTGTCCATGAACCAATTTGCTTTTATCAATATAAATACCGCCACCTAATCCGGTTCCTAGTGTGATTAAAACAAAACTATCTAAGTCTTTGGCAGCTCCAATCCACTTTTCACAAAGTGCCGCACAATTGGCATCATTTTCGATGTATATATCATAATTAGGAAACACATTTTCAACATATGATTTAATATCTGTGTTCGCCCAATCGACAATGTTACCACCGATATTGGTAACTTTACCAAGTTCAGTATTGATATTTCCAGGAGAACCTATTCCTATTCCACTTACTTCATCAAAGTCATTTAGAAGTTCGCTAATTACATGATTAATCCCATCTAGTACTTCAGATTTATCTTTTGAAGTTTTTATACTGTATCTCTTTACGATTTCGCCTTTTTCATTTACGACTCCACCACTGATTTTTGTACCGCCTAAGTCTATTCCAATATAGTAATTCATTGTCTTCACTCCTCATAACCGCCACCAATGAACTCGCGAAGTATTGAATCCTTAGGAACTACATCTTCATCAATTATTTCTTTTGCCCATTGAAGTTAATATTTTAATTTGCATGCCTCGCTATAGTACTCTGAATCTTTTCCAATCTCATCTAATAGTTTCAAAATATGTTTCTTTAATATACCCATTTCATAAACCATTGAAGAATCAAACATCATATCGGCATTTTCTTGAAAAGGAAATATATATTTATCTTCTGAATACTTAACATTTTGCCAAAGCTTAAACGTCTTTTCTATATCGTTTCCTCTAAAATTGTAATCCCTTACTGCTCTTCTTATGAATCTAGTATCTGTAGTGGAAATTCTATTATGCGCATCTAGATTTAATTGAGTAAGAGCTGATACATATATTTTAAACTTGTTCTTTTCAGGTATGTCCTTTGTTAGTATAGGATTTAGTCCATGAATTCCCTCTACTATTATTGGACTATCCATATCTACACTTATTATTTCGCCTGTGATTTCGCCTTTTCCTTCTATGAAATCAAATTTTCTATGATTAATTGGGCATCCATTTAATAGCTCATTAATATCACGGTTAAACAGTTCTATATCTATTGCATAAGGACTTTCGAAATCATATTCACCATTTTCATCAAGTGGAGTTTTATCTCTATCTACAAAATAATCATCCATTGAAATAGCTTTTGGATGCACTCCCAATAATTTTAGTTGAATCATAAGCCTTTTAGAAAAAGTTGTTTTCCCAGACGATGTAGGACCTGAAATCAATATCATTCTAACATCTTTGTCATTGACTATTGAATCAGCAATCTGAGCAATTTTTCGCTCTTGCAATGACTCGCTTATCCTTATTACATCAATGTATTCACCGTTTATTATCTTTTCATTCATTGAACCCAAGTGATTCAAGTCCATTATTTTGCCCCAATTTGTCATATCGCTAAAAACTTTTGATAGTTTTCTCATTTCTTTATATTTGCTTATATCATAGTTATTTCTATGACTCGGAGTAATCAGTAACAATCCAGGGTAATAAAGCTTTAGTCTGAATTTATCCATAAATCCAGTAGATGGAGTAAGTGGAGAATAAAAAGCGTCAATGTAATTACCAATTTTCACAAAATCTACAGATTCAATATCTGCACTTTTATAGAGTCTTAATTTATCAACTTTACCTCTATCTTCAAATACTCTAATTGCTTCATCTCTAGGTAAGTTTTCAAGTTTAATCTCTACATCTGCATCAATTATCGACTTCATCTCATTTGCAATTTTTTCAATCTCATCATTATTAAGCTTAAACCCGTTATTGAAGTCAATATAAAGTCCTGCTCCTAGATAGTGATTAAGATTGGCTTCGACTTCAGGAAACAGTCTATCAAGAGCCATGCAAAAAATTGCAGAAGCTGTCTTCTGATATGTCCTATATCCCCAAACACTTTTTATATCGTGGAATTCAACTATGTCACCATCTTTAAGCACAGTATTTAATGGAAGTACTTCATTGTTAATACTACATATTAAATATTCTTTATATTCATCTCCATAAATAGCTTTAGAAATATCAAGAGCCGTTTCTCCATTAGTAATTTCATAGTTTTCATGATTTACAATATTTATATTAATTTTGTTCATCTATGGTCTCCTTCTTAATTCTCATGAATTTATCAGGCAAATCTGCTATAAATTCCATTCCATTTAAATAATCTAAATCGTCCTTTAGCCCATGTAATACCATTCTATTGGAATGAAGTAATTGATCATTTAAATCATATTTCTCTCTCATTATTCTATTTACCCCTTTATTACCATATTTCCTATCACCGATTACCGGATGATTTAAATATGCCAAATGAGCTCTTATTTGATGAGTTCTACCTGTAATTAATTCAATTTCTAAAAAACTGTATCTCCTGTTATTCCTAAGTGAATTAATCTTGGTTATAATCTCTTTGTCATCCTCATGATTTGAGTTAATGCTTACTTTATTTAAATCAGTATCTTTTACGAGAGTAGCTTTTGATTCAAAATGTCCTTTCATACTTCCGCTAACTATTGTTAAATAGTATTTTTCAACATCTCTATTTCTTAAACTTTCATTTATGCCTTTTAGAGCAGCATAAGATTTAGCACCTATTATAACTCCAGAAGTATTTCTATCTAGCCTATTACATATACTAGGCGTAAAAGTCTTCTGAACTCTAGGAACATAGTCACCTTTTTCAATTAAATACGAAATAATACTATCTACCACATTGGTTTCAAAGCCTTGACCACTTATACTATGCGATAACATTCCAACTGGTTTATTCACAACTATTATATTGTCGTCTTCATAGATGATATCTAAATCAGTCTTTACAATTTTAAACTCTCTTTCAACTACAAACTTATCAAGAGTCTCATCAGACAAGTACAGAGTAATTACATCGCCTTCAAAAATCATATCATCTGGTTTAGTTTTCTTTCCGTTTAACTTGATGTTCTTCTTTCTGATCATCTTGTATATAAATCCACTAGGCGACTTTTCTAAATACTTCTTCAAATACTTATCTATTCTTTGGTTATCATCATCTTTTCCAATAATTAATTCTCTCATTCTTTCACCTTTCCACATATTGTGTTATAATCATTATTGAATATTATACCAAATATTTGAACCTTTTATTAGGTTTTTCGAAAAGAGGGATGATTTGAAGAAATTTTTTCAATGGCTATTAGATTTATTATATGGCTTTTTAGACTACATAGTTATGTTTATCATCATACTAGCAGTCGGTGGGCTAATTTTCTGGAGATTAGATAAATTGTTTAATACTAATATAATAAATGAAAATGCCATAATTCAAAATGAAAATGGAGAAACTGAAATCTTTAACATTTTTAATAGTGATGATAAAGACGAAGATGATAAAAAAGATGATAATACTGAATCTGGTGATAAAATCAATGACGATAAAAAAGTCTTGGGAGCAGTTGAAACCGTAGAAAGCACACAGGCTGCAACAGAGCCAGATGAACCTGACATAGTCACTTTTGTAATACCTGAAGGCGTGACTAATGAAGAAGTTGGAAATGTACTCTTAGAGAGTAAGTTAATAAAACACGTACCTACTTTTATTCAACTGCTGGAGGACTTAAGTGCAGCAGAAGATATAAAGCCTGGAGAATACAATGTTCCTAGTAATATTAAAAACTTGGACTTAATCGAAACTATAACTATTACAGGAGTAGAAGAAACTCCAAAAACTGAAGACAATCAAGGTTAAGAAAAGCTATTGAGAAATTCTCAATAGCTTTTTTTATCTAGTGTTTATTTAATAATTCATTCTTTAAATCCCATAATTCTTGACTCAAGTCTACAAAGTACTCATGTGGACGATCAAATCTTTTTAACTCATCCCATAAGTTTTCTATTTCCGATTGAGCATGATCTCTAATTGCTTTTATAGTCGGTTTTTCATAGACTAATTCTCCTTTATCAAAAATCGGAACTAGTAGTTTTCTGGTGTAAAAATTACTGATAGTCTTTCTCTTCCAAGTATGAACCGGATGAAATATCTCCATAGTTTCTAAATCATTAAAATCCTCGTCATGTAAAGAAATTACATCTGCTATAGGTGCATTGGTGTCTTTATCAAAAAATCTGTGTATCTGCTTAAAACCTGGAGTCGTAATCTTTTCTGTATTTTCACTGATTTTGATTTTAGGTACTATTTCTCCACTTTCATCTTCTATCGCCGTCAATTTATATACACCACCAAATACTGGATCGCTTTTTGAAGTAATAAGTCTTTCGCCTACTCCAAAGGAATCTAATTGCGCACCTTGTTTTAGTAGTGAGTCTATTACGTATTCATCTAGACTATTAGAAGCCATAATTCCACAATCTTCAAATCCATTTTTATCCAATTCTCTTCTAATTTTTTTACTCAAATAGGCTATGTCACCACTATCTAGCCTTACACTCTTAGGTCTAAATCCTCTTGTAACAATTTCTTCTTTAAATACTTTAATAGCATTAGGAAGTCCTTCGTGTAAAATGTCGTATGTATCTATTAAAAGGCTACAACTATCTGGATAAGTTCTAGCATACATTCTAAAAGCGTCTAGTTCTGAGTCAAATGATTGAACCCAGCTGTGAGCCATAGTTCCTACTGCTGGAATATCGTATAGTCTATCACTTAGAGTATTTGCAGTTCCTAGACAACCTCCAATATATGCTGCTCTAGCGCCTAGAATAGCCCCGGTGTATCCTTGGGCACGTCTTGAGCCAAATTCAAATACGGGTCTCCCCTTTGCCGCTCTAACTATTCTATTTGCTTTAGTTGCAATCAATGATTGATAATTCATTGTTACCAATAACATAGTTTCCATTAGCTGAGCTTGGATTATTGGCCCTCTAACAACCATTATAGGTTCTCCGGGAAAGATTGGTGTTCCTTCTGGAATCGCCCAAATATCACATTCAAATTTAAAATTCTTTAAATAGGATAAAAACCCTTCGTCAAAAACTCCTTTTGACCTTAAAAAGTCAATGTCTTCATCTGAAAACTCTATGTTTCTTATGTACTCTATTGCCTGTTCTAATCCTGCAGCTATGGCAAAACCTCCACTGTCTGGGATAGTTCTAAAGAACAAGTCAAAATATGCTATTTTATCTACTTGTCCACTTTTGTAATATCCATTTCCCATGGTGAATTCATAAAAATCTGCAAGTAAGCTATAATTATTCAAATCCTTTGAATCAATCATTATACCCCTTACCTTTCTTTTGTATTTATATGATTATACCACGCAATTATACAAATTTCACATCTAGTATCAATAATTTAAACAAAAAAAGAGATAGCAATCTATCTCTTCAAATTTCATTTTCCATTTAATGATTTGATTTTTTCCTCTTCAAACCCTTCTATGATATCCTTTACTATGGGATTGTCTTGAGAATTTAATACGATATCTTCTATCGATTTAATTGGCAACACATCTACAGTCGTTCCAGAAATAAACGCAGCATCTACTTTATCTAAGTCTGAAGTATTAATAGTACATTCAACTATTTCATAGCCTTTTGACTTAATTATCTCTATAACTTTAGTTCTGGTTATTCCTATCAATACACTTTTAGATTCAGGAGTATATATTTTCCCATCTTTTATAAAGTATAGATTGGTTCTACTTCCTTCTAAAATTCCACCTTCAGCATTTCTAAGAAGCGCTTCTGTCGCATTTTTAGAATCATAATAGGCTTTTACTTCTTCTTTAAAATCTGTATTTAGAATCTTAACATTAGGATTTTCTCTCTCATAATCATAAAGAACAGTATGAATTCCCTCATTTTTTAAATCTTCATTCCTTGGTTCTGAAATCATCTCATATATTATAAAAGAATCCACCCCAGCAATATGCGTAACTATTAACTTAATATTAGTATTAATTATATCATTATTAAAAACTAACTTTTCAATATCTTCTCTTAATTCCGACCTACCCCTACTAATTTTTCTATCTGTTGAAATTGCTGTTTTTTCCATTCTATTCATATGTTCATCGAAAATAGTATTTTGCCATCTATTATTCTAAAAACCTCATACATAGGTCGTTTTTCTATTAAAGATATGATATCTCTTTCTTTGATATTGACAATCTCTCCATTGACGATAATATTGTCATTTTTTATTTCATTGTACATCTCTATCTCCTTATAATAATGGTGAAAGAAGCCTTGATATAGACTCCCTAATCTTTGTCAACCTACTTCTATTATTATATTCTTCTAAAGTCAACTCGTGGCAATTCTCTTGATCCTCAAAAAACGATTGAGCAAGCTCTCTATTGAGGTTTTCATCGTATACAAAGGCATTTACTTCAAAGTTTAGCTTAAAGCTTCTAATATCGAAATTGGCCGTTCCTATCGTACTGACATAATCATCTGATAACAATGTCTTTGAATGTAAAAAACCTTCTCGTTTATATTTAAAGACTCTGACTCCTGCTTCCAATAGTTCTCCAATATAACTTAGTGAAGCCCAATGCACAAACGGATGATCTGGCTTTTCCGGTATCATTATCCTTACGTCTACTCCTGAAAAGCCTGCCATCCTAAGTGATTTAAAAAGTCCTTCATCAGGAATGAAATAAGGTGTCTGTAAATATATTCTCTCTTCAGATAATTCAATCATCTTCGAATATCCATCACGTATTTGCTCCCAATAATGGTCTGGACCACACGCCACAATATTAGCATATGAGCTCTTATCGCTATGATCCTCAATTGAAGTTTGATATCTCCCACTGTTATCATTAGTCACAAAAACATAATCAAAATAAAACCTGCTTTGTAGTTCCATAACAGCATCACCCGTCATTCTTAAATGGGTATCTCTCCAATAGCCAAATTTTTTACTCAGGCCTATATACTCGTCACCGATATTAAATCCACCAACATATCCTATTTTACTATCTATAAGATATATTTTTCTATGGTTTCTGTAGTTAATTCTGACATGAAGTTTTCTAAGCAATGGTGGAAAAAATACGGCAATTTTTATTCCCGCTTCTTCCATTTCTCTATAGTGTTTCTTCTTTAGTTTTTTGCCACCCATACCATCAACTAGGATTCTAACATCTAACCCACTTTGAGCCTTTTCTTTTAATACACTAAACAATCTATCATATAATTTACCTGGTTTTATTATATAAGATTCTATATATATTGATTGTTTCGCATCGTTTATATCATCGAGCAATTTATCAAAAAGGTCATTTCCATCTACTATCAACTCTACTTCATTATGCCCAGTTAAATTAGAATATGCAGTATTGGCAAAATACTTTACCATTCCTTCATATTTACTAATCTTGCTATTGGTGAAATCTGCTTTAAAAGGCTCTACATCATCATACAATGCCTCTTCTGCTTTTCTGTCTTCCTCAGATTTCCTCGTAAACAGTCTATTCCTACTAAAATCCATTCCAATTAAAAGATACAGTATAAACCCTAGTATCGGTAAAAAAGTTATGGACATGACCCAAAGCAAAGTTGACGTTGGATTTTTTCTCTCTAGAAAAATCACTATTAAACTCAATATTATATTCATACCTAAAAAGGTGGTAAAGACAATTATATAATTCTCAAGTATAGTCGGCATTTTGTTCTCCTAAACTACTTTTTCTTTGATTTATATCTTAAATTCGTATTTAAAATTTTCTTTCTTAATCTCATATTGTGAGGAGTAATTTCAATCAACTCATCACTTTCAATAAATTCTAAAGCTTCTTCCAAACTCATTTTAGAAACTGGTGACAGTCTCAATGCTTCATCAGAACCTGATGCTCTAACATTTGACTGTTGTTTTTTCTTAGTTACACTAACTTCTAAATCTAAGCCTTTAGGACTCATTCCTACAATCATTCCCTCATACACAGCTTCTCCAGCTCCAATGAATAAAGTTCCACGTTCTTGAGCATTGTGCAATCCATAAGCAGTAGAGTCTCCTGTATCAAAAGAAATAATAGAGCCCATTTTTCTCTTAGGAATATCCCCTTTATATGGTGCATATTCTTCAAAATTAGTATTCAGTACCCCATTACCTTTAGTATCTGTTAAAAATTCTTGTCTATAACCTATAAGTCCTCTTGCAGGTATTAAGAATTCAGCTCTAGCATATCCGCCTTTTGATTCTTGCATATTTACAAGTTCACCTTTCCTACTACCTAGTTTTTCAATGACAGTTCCTACAAATTCATTGGATACGTCAACTGTAACTCTTTCAATAGGCTCATGTCTTTTTCCGTCCATTGTTTTATATAGTACTTCTGGTTTTGAAACTTGGAATTCATAACCCTCTCTACGCATATTCTCAATAAGAACACTAAGGTGTAATTCGCCTCTACCTGAAACTTTAAAAGCATCAGTCGCGTCTGTATCTTCTATTCTAAGTCCAACATCCGTTTGAAGCTCTCTATATAATCTGTTTCTAATCTGTCTTGAAGTAACAAAATCTCCATCTTTTCCAGCTAATGGACTATTGTTTACAGAAAAAGTCATAGAAATTGTAGGTTGAGATATTTTCACAAAGTCTAGTGCTTCTGGATTAGAATCAATACATATAGTGTCACCTATATTTATGTCTTCAATTCCAGCCACCCCTACAATACTTCCCATTTTAGCCGTTTCAACTTCTACTTTATCAAGACCTTCAAATTCATATAATTTTGAAATCTTAACTTTATCAAGTTTATCTGGATCAAGAGCATTTACTACTACAACATTGTCTGTTCTATTAATAGTACCTCTTTCAATTCTTCCTACTCCAACTTTTCCTACGTATTCATTGTAGTCAATAGTTGAAATAAGCAATTGAAGTGGCTATTCCATCTCTCCAGATGGAGCAGGTATATACTCAATTATCGTATCAAATAATGCATCCATATTATCAGACTCATCACTTAATTCCATCATTGCTATTCCTTGTTTCGCTGATGCATAAACAAATGGTGATTCTAAAGCATCATCTTCTGCACCTAAGTCTATGAACAAGTCTAGAACCTCGCTTATGATTTCATCAGGTCTAGCTTCTGGCCTATCGACTTTATTTATCGTTACAACTACTGGTAAATTAAGTTCAAATGCCTTTTTAAGCACGAATTTAGTTTGTGGCATCGGTCCTTCAAATGCGTCTACCAATAAAACAACTCCATCCACCATTTTTAAAACACGTTCAACTTCGCCACCGAAATCTGCGTGTCCAGGTGTGTCAATTATGTTAATCTTAATATCCTTATATTGAACCGATGTATTCTTTGAAAGAATAGTAATTCCTCTTTCTCTTTCTATATCATCTGAATCCATTACTCTATCTTTAACAACTTGGTTTTCTCTGAAAATTCCTGATTGTTTTAACATAGCGTCTACTAAGGTAGTTTTACCATGGTCAACATGGGCTATTATTGCAATATTTCTAATATCTTCTCTTATCATTAAATCGTGTGTCCTTTCACATAAAATTTGACTCAAATTATTTGAGTCAAAATATCTACTAAATATCTTCTAATTATCTTTCCATTATAACACAAGCATTAGAAAATGCACAAAAAAATAGGATAATTTTTATCCTATTTTCATAAGTGCTCTTATGACATTGTTATCTACGTCTAATTCATCTACTAAACCACCAACAAGGACAAGCCCTCTACCTGTTGGTATCAGATTAGTATGGTCATACTCTTCAAAGCAATAATCTATTCCATCGCCTTCATCTCTTACTTTAACCTCTATTGTCATATCACTAATATCTATAATTAAGTTAACATATTTTGATTTTCGTAGATCATTACCATGAAGGGCGCCATTAATAACTAGTTCGTTGACTACTAAACGTAAGTCAAATAACAAGTCTTCGCTCTTAATATATTTTTGCACTTCATCAAGACATTCAGCAAGAAATTTTCTAACTTCTTGCAAATCGCTGCTTACTAAGCCGCAAAAATGATACTCCATAGTAATCCCTCCATTAAATCTATCATACCCATAAATATACCACTTAAAACTACATATAATATTCAAAATTATGCCAATTTTTGTTTTAGAATACATTCTCAGGGTATAAATTATTTTGAATATATATATTGAAAGGAGAATCATAAAATGAAAAAATATGTTTGCGAACCTTGTGGTTACATTTACGATCCAGCAGAGGGAGATCCAGATGGAGGAATAGCTCCAGGTACAGCGTTTGAAGATCTTCCAGATGATTGGGTATGCCCAATTTGTGGAGCAGATAAAGAAAGCTTCGCTCCAGAAGAATAAGAATTACCTAAGGGAGTATAACTCCCTTTTTTTATGTCATTTTCTAGAATAAAAAACGAGTATACATATGTATACTCACATTTAATGGTGGACCTGGGTGGACTCGAACCACCGACCTCACGCTTATCAGGCGTGCGCTCTAACCACCTGAGCTACAGGTCCAATTTATTATCCTTTAACATTATAAGCTGTAGTACATATAAAATCAAGTCTTTTTATCAATATTCCATTACTTAATTCTGTATGATATAATTCAAAAAAAGGAGGCAGCTATGGATGTAATCATTAATGAATTTATAGACTTGATGTTTGATAAATATGATATGCTGGGATGCTTCATTACAGGTTCATACATAAATGGTAATATGATGCCTAATTCAGACATAGATTTGTTTTTTGTATCTGAAGAACTGAATTTTCGGGGTAGAACATATTACAGAAATATTGAATTTGAGTACTTTGTATCACCTGAAAAAAGCTATCTTACACGTTTAGAAAAAGATTTAGTATCTCAACAAATATATTCCAGTGCCACTATACTTAGAGACAGTAATAACATTTTAGAAGGTATACAGAAAACTGCAAGAGAATTTGTTGATAATAAAACCTTTAATTTCAATTATAGAGAACAGATTGATTTAAGTTTTTACATAGATACTATTATGAAAGACGGAATAGACCTACTACTTAATAATAATCTCCACCAATTTTACTATTTCGCTGGACTTCATATACCCAAATTTACTGATATACTCTGTAAATCAGTAAATAAATATCCACTTTATGAGAAAAATAGCCTAGATAAACTCAAATCTATTAACGAGAATTATTATAATGAGTTGAATTCATTGTATGGTTCAATTAATACAGAAACCAAACTAAGCCATTGGATTAAGTTGTGTGAAATACTTCTTAAATCGCTCGGTAATCATGATGTAAAAGAATATTGTGCAATCTAGTGGATATAAATATAAAACGTCTTAGATTCGATTTATGGAAGTTTATATTTTCTAATTTGTTATTTATCTAGTAAGATAGAAGAATTTAAAAATTATAACTTTAATATGTATTATGATTTTATCCACTGCATGTAGTAATTCTTATGGACCATACTCAAACTCAACAATAGGTCCAGGAGAGTATATAATAGGTAGAGATATGCCTGAAGGAAAGTATTCTATCGAAATACAAGATGGTATTGGAAATCTTAGTATACTACGTTCAAATAAAGAGTTATTTAAGTACGAAGACTTAAATAAAATGTATAAAGATAATGATGGATTTTTAGATGTATATTAGTTATTAAAAAATGACATTATTAATGTTGATGGAAATCTTAAAATGACTATGAAATCAAAAAGAGTGGACTTAAATAATTTTAACCCTCTATTAATATCAGAAGATAATATCATCCATCTAGAAGCTGGCGGAAATTATATATCCAGAGAAGATTTTCCACATGGATATTATAATATACGAACTACTGATCCTAAAGGTAAATTGCATATTTACAATATCGATAATGAATCAATTATAGTTGATATAGATAATGATGAATTTGCGTTTATCTATCAAAATGCAGATTTTAATGATTATGTTAAAATTACAAATGAAGACTTTTCAATAGAATTAATCCCATTGAATCTTAATGAATAGACTTTTATAAAAGTTCTATATATCACTTCCCCAGTATAACTGGGAAAGTGATATATAGTTTCAGACTTAATAACTGTATGAATATTAATTACATCATCCTCAGCCAAATTGTATTATTAATCTAATATATATTTTAGTATACTTCTTCTTTAAAAAAACTTTGAGCTTTTTCCTTGGTAATATTTTGGACTTTTTCTTGAGTTTCTGAATCCCCAATATCATCAAAATCATATCCCATTATTCTATCCATTAATATATTTTCATTGTCAACAACCCAACCTATTTCATTTTTATATACGAATGGAACATAATTCTCGATTTTACCTATCATCTTTAAATCGATTATATAGTAATACTTAATCATCTTATCACCTTTCAATAGTTATTTTATATAAGCTTTTCGTTCATACTTCAAAAAAACAAACTACTAGTAAAAAAGAACAATGACATATAAATATACTAATGCATTCTTATAAAAGTAAGAACAACAACCATTTTAAAAACAATTAAATTAAAAACAAAAAAGCCTGTAACTATTGAAGTTATAGGCTTTACTTATGGCAGGGATGAGAGGATTTGAACCCCTGGCATCTGGTTTTGGAGACCAGCGTTCTACCACTGAACTACACCCCTTAAAAAATATGCCATTGTATTTAAACAATGGCGTTTTTGTGGTGCCTCGAGCCGGAATCGAACCAGCGACACGTGGATTTTCAGTCCACTGCTCTACCAACTGAGCTATCGAGGCAATTAGAAAATTTTGGTGGGCCTTCAGGGACTCGAACCCCGGACCTACCGGTTATGAGCCGGGCGCTCTAACCGACTGAGCTAAAGGCCCCCAAGATTCTGGCTGAGAAAGAGGGATTTGAACCCTCGCGCCCCAGTGATGGGACCTACTCCCTTAGCAGGGGAGCCTCTTCAGCCAACTTGAGTACTTCTCCAAAATTTAAATGGCGGAGAGGGTGGGATTCGAACCCACGTGGGCTTGCACCCTAACGGTTTTCAAGACCGCCCCGTTATGACCACTTCGGTACCTCTCCACAAACTGGTGATCCATCCGCGACTCGAACGCGGGACACCCTGATTAAAAGTCAGGTGCTCTGCCTACTGAGCTAATGGATCTAAAAAATAGTATAAATAAAGTGGCTGGGGTGACAGGACTCGAACCTGTGAAATGCAAGAGTCAAAGTCTTGTGCCTTACCGACTTGGCTACACCCCAAGATTATGGTGCACCTAGGAGGATTCGAACCCCCGGCACATGGATTAGAAGTCCATTGCTCTATCCTACTGAGCTATAG